>NZ_JBDNLG010000010.1:0-52277 GCF_047718355.1 Ethanoligenens sp. | reverse complement strand
ATAGCAAGTAATCCGCATTGTCAATTTATAAGTATAAAAAAAAGAGGCCTTTTGCAAATTTAATAATAGCGGAAATCACAGTGGCTGGGGACATGTCAGCACGGTGCATCCAGCACAGCAAAAATGAGGGAATATAAGGGTACAAAAGCGTCAATGTTTAGCCCAATATGAAAGAAGGCGTAAAGAGGAGCATCAGTGAAATTTAGGCTGGCTAAAACGGGCTTGGGGCTCGATCAGTGACCGGCATGGACGATAGAGCAAAATCCCTACGACCAGGCAGATGGCAAGGTCTGGAAGAAGATAGAACGCATTATAGAGGACAGAATAGGCCAATACATGTCCTTTTAAGAATGCGAGCGATTTTGGAAAACTGCCCACGTCGAACGCATATGCGTAAAAAATAACGACACCCGAGATGACGTGCGATACAAACCGAATGGCTACTGCTGTTACTATACCGAGCAGAAACTTGACAAAACCTCTGCCATAAATTCCGGCGAGACCCAGCGCTGAAAACGCAATGATATAATCAAGAAATGCAGATCCCACAATGCTTTGCCAGTGCATACCAGCAAAACTGGAAAGCAACCCTCCATCCAGTAGCAGTTTGATAATTGAGAATGTAAAACCGGTTAGTAGCCCCCATTTTGGGCCGTATTTATAGCCGGCGATAAGAATCGGAAGCATACTGCAAAAGGTGATTTCTCCGCCGAGCGGCATTTGCCACAGTTTTAGTAGACTGAGTACGACGGCAAGCGCGATTAATATTCCGCTTTCCACCAAGCGCAAAGTCCTTGCGTTCATTCTGGTTCTGGTTCCCCTGTTGAATGCTTGTTTTTGATTTTTCATTGTATTTACCTCCAATATACAAAAAACTGCGCTGGAAAACCGGCGCAGTTAAGTCTTCGTATTCCTACGCCGGCATTATCCGGATCAGGTTTCTGGGTTAGAAATATCAAAACATTTCTTCTCAGCCGAAATCATTCAGCACCCCATTCAATTGTTTTCCAATTATAATACATGTGTTTTCTTCTGTCAAGAAAGGCACACCGCTTCTCGCAGGCTTCCTTTGGGCAAAGACGGGCATATGTCTTATAACATGCACATTGTTATTCGCTGCAGGAATCGTACACACGCGGGGTATCTATGCACACAGCTTCTTTAAAGGTCTTGTGCCCGCTGGAATTTGCGGGGGAAGCTTTGCTGTCCGCCATAAAAATCCTCCTAAAGCGTAATGTAATTTCACTACACTACCATTCTATGAGGATGGACGGGAGATGTGATTGTATCAAAGTTTTTTCAGCCGGGCAAAATTGGCCATCAGTTTTTTGGTGCCGCAAGTATCAAATGCGATTTCCAGCAGCGTGTCTCCGCCCATAGATTTTGCTGATAATACTAAGCCATGACCGAATGTACCATGCCCAACGGCATCTCCTGGTGCGAACACGATTTTGGTTTGTACGGGTCTGGATACACCGGGGCGATCTAACTTGACCGGCGCGACAGGTGCCGCACGACGTATCTGCGGACGCTCGAAATGCGGCCGCATATCCTGCGCGTCTTTCAAGCTGTTTGGTATCTCATCCAGAAAACGAGACGGGCGATTGCGCACAGTCGTTCCAAATAACATGCGTGAGCCGGCGCAGGTCAATGTCAGACGACTTTTGGCGCGTGTAATGCCCACATACGCCAACCGACGTTCTTCTTCCAATTGCTCGGGATAAATCATGACACTCTGTCCGGGAAACACGCCCTCTTCCATGCCAGCTATAAATACGGCGGGAAATTCCAACCCTTTTGCGGCATGGATGGTCATCATCACGACAGTATCCGCCTGTCCGTCATAGTTGTCGATATCAGTCATCAGCGCTGCTTCTTCCAAAAAGCCTTCCAAAGAAGGTTCATCGGTGTTCTGTTCATAGTCGGCGGCGTTGGAAATAAGCGTGCTCAAATTTTCCTTGCGGCTTTTTGCTTCGTCGTCATCCCCAAGGGCAGAAAGATACCCACTCTCCTCCATCACCATGCGAATCAGTTCGTGCGGCGGAACCAACACGCATTGCCCCCGCATCCGTTCCAAGAAATTCATAAACGACTCGATACGCGCTGTTTTTTTGGAGAAATATTCATATTCCTGACAATGATCGAACACTTCATATAATGTTTGTCCGGTCTGTTCAGCAATTTGTTGTACGGCTGCCATGGTTGCGCTGCCAATGCTGCGTTTCGGTGCATTGACGATCCGCGAAAAATGCAGATTGTCACCCGGGTTGTTGATGACGCACAGATAGGCCATCATATCTTTGATTTCCAACCGCTCGTAGAACCGGTGCCCACCAATAATCCGGTAGGGGATACCCATACGCACAAAGGCCTTCTCAATCGGGCCGGACTGTGCATTCATTCGGTATATAACCGCCTGATCGGAAAATTTCATGCCGGCCTTAACATTATCTAAAATAGAATTGGCAATAAACAGCGCCTCACTGCTCTCATCTTCAAAGCGGCAGGCTCTGACCCGGTCCCCCGCCGGATTTTCCGTCCAAAGTTTTTTGCTTTTCCGGCCGGCGTTGTTTGCGATGACGGCGTTGGCCGCATCAAGGATCGCCGAGGTGGAGCGGTAATTCTGTTCCAGCTTGACAACCCGTGCGTTTTTGAATTGTTTTTCAAAACTCAAAATATTTTCAATTGTAGCGCCCCGGAATTTGTAGATGCTCTGATCGTCATCACCGACTACGCAGAGATTTTGACTTCTGCCGGCCAACAAACTGATGAGTTTATATTGTACAGGATTGGTATCTTGGTATTCGTCCACCAAGATATACCGAAACCGTCGCGCATAATGGTCCAGCACATCTGGATTTTTTTCAAACAGCATAACGGTCAGGCGCAGCATATCGTCAAAATCCAGCGCATTGGCTTGCCGCAGCGCCTGTTGATATTTGTAGTACACGGTGGCAATTTTTTTTAGACGAAAATCATCCCCTGCATCCAGTTCAAATGCGGCAGGACTCATATTCTTTTCTTTGGCACGACTAATGGCAGGCAGAGCTGTTTTATTAGCAAAACTGCGGTCATCACCGGCAACATCACGGCAACACTCCCGTAATACCCGAATGCTGTCGTCTGTATCGTAGATTGTGAAAGAGCGCGAATAGCCCAGTTCCAGCTTGTCAATCTCCCGACGCAGGATGCGCGAACATGCAGAATGGAATGTACATGCCCAAAGTTCCATCGCCTGTTCGCCGAGCATGTTTTCCAGTCGGCTTTTCATTTCATTTGCGGCTTTGTTGGTGAAAGTGATGGCAAGCAGCGCCCATGCGGGTGGTGCGTCCACAGCCAATAACTCCCTGAGCCGTTCATCTTGAAACGCGTTTTTTTCCAGGCAGTCTTTCAGATAGGTGAGATCGGATTCCGTCAGGTTTTCCGGAATCGCATCGCTTTCATAAGCAGAGCCATATTTTAAGATGCAGGCGACACGGTTGACCAGTACGGTGGTTTTTCCGCTGCCGGCTCCCGCAAGGACCAAAAGTGGTCCTTGTGTTGCAAGAACAGCCTGCCTCTGCCGGTCATTCATGCGGGAGAACTCCGCTTCAATAATTTTTTTTCGCAATGTAAGAAATTCGCTGCGTATATTCATGTTTTATTTACCCCTGCTTAAGCGATAATGAAGAACTGTTTTACAACATCCACTGATAAGCGTATTGCACGGGTCACGGCAACACACAAGTACCCCTTATTTTATGCTATTTTCTCGTAAAAAGCAAACCTACATAGAAATCAGAGAAAGGCGTGTATATCTGCCAACGGATTTCGGGTGCTCCCATCGCCTTCTTCACTTTCCTCATTTGGAATGTTTCAAGACCATTCACGCGGTTTTCATAAATCCGTCACAAATTTTCCGCATACTGATACTGGATTTAATTAATCACACGCGGGTCTACCGCGTGATAAAACGGGGGAATACCATATGAAAAAACCGTGGCGGACAAAAGACGCGCCGCAAAGCAGCACATCCTTGGATCCGGGCACACGGCAAAGTGGAGTCAAGTGGTATCGAAAAACATGGTTTAGAGTGACAGCTGTAATAGTTGTAGTTGCCATTGTGGGAGGCAGTGTTGTCATCTACCATGTGTCGGCATCGGCCAATGCACCAGTATCCACCACCACATTTCGCTTGGCGCAGGCTCGAACGGGAAATGTGGAAAAAACCGTTTCCGGGACCGGTACGGTGTCCAATGCCGCACAGGAGACGTTGACCGCTCCGGATGCCGGCACGGTGGACAGCGTTTCTGTCAAAAGTGGGGACACTGTGAAGCAAGGCCAGGTACTCGCACATATCAACAGCCCAGCAGCGCAGCAAACGCTCGAAACCAAGCAGGCTGCACTTACACAAGCGCAGAACACGCTTGCAAACGCACAAGCCTCCCTGAACAACCTGTATGTTACGGCGCCGCTTGCCGGGCGGATCAAATCGGTGCAGGTATCCGCGGGAGATACTGCCTCGACGGTCAGTGCGCTTGGCTATCTCTGTTATCTTTCCACCAGCCGCTCGATGACGCTGACGATTTCTGGAGCACAGACATCTGTTGCAAACGGAGCCGCCGTTAATGTAGGACTGAGTGACGGCGGCACGGTGGCCGGAACAGTTACAGCAGTCAGCGGTGGGCAAGGGGGAGCTTCAAGTATCACGGTTACCATCGGTACGGATACCCCGGCAGTCGGCTCAACGGCCACGGTGACGACGACTGATGGGAAATCAGTAGGCAGCGGCACATTGGCGCTCGTCAACTATTACAAGATCACATCTTCCGGCTCGTCCAATGCTTCCGGTGGTTCCGGTAATAGTGGTTCCGGAAACAGCGGCGGAACGGCTGGAAGCTCCAGTGGCAGTTCTATTACCAATGTATACGTGAGTGAAAACCAGATGGTCGGCAAAGCACAGAACCTGTTTAAGCAGGACGGCACCTCACTGAACAACACCATTGCTTCCGACCAGCAGGCGGTCACGTCCGCGCAAAACGACGTTGCTTCCGCGCAAGCTGCCGTGGATGCCAACAACATCACCAGTCCAGTCAACGGCACTGTTACTTCGGTGGGGGTAAAAGTAGGGGATAGTGTGGCGAGCGGCGGGACTATTGCAGGGGTGATTGATCCCACACAGATGGAAACGCAGGTGTCTGTCAATGAAGATGATATTGGCAGTGTCAAGACGGGGCAAACCGCCAATGTGACACTCAGCGCAATTCTCGGCAAAGCATACACTGGCACGGTGACAGAGGTTGACACCATCGGCACCAATTCTAATGGCGTGGCAACATTCAATGTCATGGTCGGCATCAATAACCCTGACAATGTTTTAGTTGGCATGTCCACCAATGTGAATATTGTAACCCAAAGTGTCCAGAATGTGGTGACGGTTCCTGCGGCCGCAGTTTTGGAAAAACGGGGGACCACAGGATATGTTATCCCATCTTCAAGCGTAACCGATTCCAACGGCAAAGCTAAACCCCTTGATAATGTCGATACGCGTGAGCTGGTGCAGAAATATGGCAAAGAAGTAACTATTGGTCTTGCGAACACCAGCACAGTGGAAATCAAGAGCGGATTAAGCGATGGAGATGGCGTGGCAGAACCAATCACAATTAATCTTGCGGCCGTCAAGAGTCTGACAGGCAGCCAAACCAGCTCCAGCCTAAGCACGTTGCTTGGCGGCGGTGGATACGGCGGCGGTGGCGGCTATGGCGGTGGTGGATATGGCGGTGGTGGATACGGCCGCCGCAGCACCGGTGGCACGGGTAATACTGTCGGCGGAGGAAATACGACGGCCGGCACAACCTCCGGCAGTGCATCCAAGACAACAACCGGCGGGGGGGCAAACGGAGGATGACTGCTTTTATAAGACAGCGCAACGGTAACGCAGGCGGGGAGGAATTGCAGTGGCGGCTACCATAGAGATAGAGCATCTTGTAAAATCTTATGTAATTGGCGACAACGAAGTGCATGCCCTGAACGATGTGTCCTTATCGGTATCGGAACATGAGTTTGTCGCCATCGTCGGTCCCTCCGGCTCCGGTAAATCTACGCTGATGAATATCATCGGATGTCTGGATATTGCCACTTCCGGCAGTTACAAATTAAAAGGGCAGGAAATTAGCCTGTATCGGGAGGATGAGCTTTCAGAATTCCGCAACCGGATGATTGGATTTATTTTTCAGCGTTTTAACCTGCTCAACAAACTGAATGCAGTGGAAAACGTGGAACTGCCGCTGGTGTATCAGGGGATTTCAAACAAAGAACGGCGTGAGCGGGCGACAGAGGCTCTTGAAAAGGTTGGACTGGCCAACCGGATGCTGCACACGCCAATGGAGCTTTCAGGCGGTCAACAGCAGCGTGTGGCTATCGCGCGGGCGCTCATCACCAACCCGCCTGTCATTCTTGCCGACGAACCTACCGGCAATTTGGACAGCACCACCGGCAAGGAGGTCATGCAGATTTTGCAGAGACTTGGAGATGCCGGGCATACCATCGTTCTCATTACCCATGATCTGAACATTGCCAAACAAGCGCGCCGCATCGTCCGTATTTCGGACGGCCGGTTGATTTCGGATGAGGAGGTGGGCCGCGCATGAGATTCACACAGGCGCTGCACATGGCTTTTAAAGCGATTGCGTCCAATAAAATGCGTTCCTTCCTGACCATGCTCGGGATTGTCATCGGAATCTCTTCGGTTATCATTATGCTGGCGGTCGGCAATGGTTCCAAGCAGACGATTTCCAACTCCATCGAGGGGATGGGTACCAATTTGCTGACGCTCTCACTGACCGGCAGCAAAACAGCAACGCTTTCAAGCGGTGACATTTCTACTTTGACGAAAAGCAAAAACATAGCAAACGTCGCGCCTGATTTAACGGGCACTGCGACCGTCAAAGCGGGAGACGAAAACGAAACCGCAAGCGTGGAAGGTTCCGTTTCCAATTACACCGAAGTGCGGGATGTATCGGTTGCATATGGCCGGTTTATCACACAGGATGATATCGATAACAATTATCAGGTGTTGGACATCGGCCCGGAAGTCATCCAAAATATTTACCCCAATCTCAGCACCAAACAGTATCAGTCGCTGGTGGGGCAAACCATGCAGGTAAACGGTGCAAATTTCCTGATTGTCGGTGTTTTGGAAAGCAAAGGGACATCCACAGTAGGGTCCAACGACAACCGTGTCATTATGCCGCTGACCACCGCCGAGCGGTTGCTTGGCACCAGCAATGTGAAAACCTATTATGTGCAGGCCGCTTCGTCTGATAAAATTGACGCGGCGACCACCGACCTGAACAATTTGCTGTATGACAAATTTTCCGGTGACACCACACAGTACCGCGTACTCAGCCAGAGCGACCTGTTGCAAACGTCCACGCAGACGACGTCTACATTAACCAACATGCTGACGGCGGTTGCAGCAATCTCGCTGATTGTCGGAGGAATCGGCATCATGAATATTATGCTGGTTTCCGTCATTGAGCGGACACGGGAAATCGGCATTCGCAAAGCGATTGGCGCTAAACGGCGGGATATTATGCTTCAGTTTCTCATTGAGGCGGTGGTTCTCAGTTGTTTGAGCGGTATTGTAGGTGTGGTGGTCGGGGTTGTAGCTTGTCTGGTTATGCCGCATTTTACGGGGCAGGTCATGGTGATGTCCGGCACGGTTATGCTAATCGCCTTTCTCTTTTCGGTGGCGGTGGGCGTTGCATTCGGACTTTATCCGGCGGCAAAAGCCTCCAAGTTACGCCCGATTGATGCTTTGCGTTACGAATAACCCGGTTATCTCCCTGTTTTTCTGCAGTATGCAGAAATTCGTATTCGGTTTTCATGAAAAAGGAGCTTCTTATGAAATCTTTACGCCTTGTCTCAATCCTTGCCGTTACCGTTTCAGTTGCCGCGCTTCTGGTGTCCTTTTCGGGATGCAGCAAAAAAGCGTCGGCTTCCGCGGTTTCAGAAACCAGTTCAAGCGTTGGAGAAAATCAGCGAAAAAAAATGGAACAACGTGTTAAGGAGGGCTTGTCTGATTTGGTTGCAGCAGGGACGATTACGCAAGCGCAGGCCGATAAGATTCAAACCGCTTTGACTCAGAATCTGGGGCAGCGCCGACAGAACGCAAGCAATAAGAGCCGTCCATCCGGTAGCGGCAGCCATCCGCAATGGAACGGCAGCAGGCCGGATGGCTCCGGCACGCCCAGTGGCGGAAGAGTCGGACGCGAATCGCAACTGCTTTCCTCTCTTGTATCGGATGGTACCATCACACAGGCGCAGTCCGATGCAGTTATCCAGAAGTTGTTTAGCTTTGAAGGTGGGAACTATCAAAGCGGTTCCTCTGACGCTGACCAAAATTCATCTTCGCAATCATAAATACTCTCAAAAAGCGGCGGAAGAAACCGCTGCTTTTTCTTGACTTCTTTATTTTACTATGCTAAACTGCTACTGTAGTGAAAATTTTAAAGCGGCGTGTACTGTTGCGATTGTCTGCAACCGTGTTATAATGTACGATGTGTTCCGCTCTTTTCCACATTGTGGCGAGAGGAGCAAAGCCGTGGAAACCAGGAGGATACGGGGAATGGCCAAATACAGAAACGTGACGCCGGATGGTGCTTACGACCTGTTATTCAAAGAATGTGAAGCACGTCGAAACGTGGAAACCAAACTGGTGGCCCTGTTTAGGAGCCACGGGTTTAGCGAGGTGGTTACGCCGTCGTTGGAGTTCTACGATGTGTTTCGAGATTCCACAATGGAAGAAGAGACCATGTACAAACTGATTGATGCGCGCGGACGGATTCTTGCGCTGCGCCCGGACAATACAACCCCTATTGCGCGGGTGGCCTCCACCAAACTTAAAGGGTTCGCACCGCCGCTGCGTTTGTTTTATAATCAGAATGTATTCCGTATCAGCCCGTCTATGTCCGGCAGAAGGGACGAAATCGCACAGTGCGGTGTGGAACTGATTGGCGTGGGGGGAGAACGGGCAGACATTGATGCTATTTCTATGGCAATCACAGCGTTGAGCAGTGTTGCACCAAATTTTCGATTTGAGATTGGGCATGTGGGCTTTTTTAAAACACTGATCGATGATCTGCCGGTGTCAGTGGAAGTCAAGGAACGCATCCGAGGCTACATTGATTCTAAAAGTTACGCGTCCATCAGCAGTTTACTTGCTCCATACGGCTGCGAAAGCGCAGCCTGCCGGGCGCTGACGGAACTTCCACACTTGTTTGGTGGTGACGAGGTGCTGGAGCGCGCGCTGGAAATCGCGCCGAACGAGCAGTCCATCGCAACCATCCGGTACCTCAAAGCGATTTATGATACCCTTTGCGATTTGGGCTGGAAAGAACATATCATGATTGATCTCGGACTGGTACAAAGCATTGATTATTACACTGGCGTGGTGTTTAAAGGATATATGCACGGCTCAGGCGAGCCTGTGCTTTTTGGCGGACGATATGACGACCTTTACGGTAAATTCGGTTCTCCGATGCCGGCCACAGGTTTTGCGCTCAACGTAGATGCCATTGCACGTGCCGGTATGGCAGATAATAAGTCCGACCGTGCAGATGTGTTGGTCTTTTATGAAAAAGGCCACGGCAAGGCCGCATTTGCTCATGTGGAAGCACTGATTGCATCCGGGCTGGTTTGTGAGCGCAGTGTATTTGATACGCCGGAGGAGTCGGTCGATTATGCCCGTAAGAAGGGCATCAGTCGTATCGATATCGTAACGGAAAGCGTAACGACTCAGATACTGGAGGCGGCAAAATGAAACCGATTCGCATTGCATTGACGAAAGGACGTCTGGAACGGGACACCATCGGGCTGTTTCAGAAGATTGGATATGACTGCACGCCGCTTCTGGAAAAGGGAAGAAAACTGGTCTTGCCAATCCCTGACGGCAATATGGAAATTGTGCTTGCGAAAGCGGCGGACGTTATCACCTATGTAGAACATGGCGTCTGTGACGTTGGCATTGTGGGTAAAGATACTATTTTGGAAAACGGACACAGTTTTTATGAGGTATTGGACCTTGGTTTTGGGCGCTGCAAATTTGCACTGGCAGGCCCCAAAGACAAGCCATTTTATACAGGCTATCTTGACAAACGCATTGCAACAAAATATCCCAAAATTGCGCGCGGCTTTTTTGAAAGCAAGGGCATGGATGTGGAAATCATCAAAATCGAAGGTTCGGTGGAATTGGCGCCATTGCTCGGTCTTTCCGATGCCATTGTGGACATCGTTGAAACAGGTGTTACGCTCCGTGAAAACGGGTTGGAGGTTATTGAGGACATTTGCTCCATCTCTGCCAGGTTAATCGTAAATATTCCCAGCATGAAATTGAAAAAAGACCAAATCGAAACGTTGACCCATCAGATCGAAATGGTGAAAGGAGCGGAATGATTTGAAGATATTGACCGCAGATGGTAAAAGTGAAGTTGAGTTGTTGAAAGCCATGCGTGGGCGCAGCATGGAGATCGACCGTCAAGTAACAGAAACGGTGCAGCAAATTTTGACCGATGTGCACACGCATGGTGACAATGCTGTGCGTGACTATACCGAAAAATTCGACGGTGTGCGTCCCGGCGTGTTTGAATTGCCCATGGATGCGTTAGAAAGTGCTTACCGGAAAGTACCGACGCAGTTTGTAGAATCAATGTCCCGCGCGGCAGAAAACATCCGTCTGTTCCATGAGCGCCAGAAGCGGGAAGGCTTTATCACTACGCAGACAAATGGGACGGTCATGGGACAACGTGTGCGCGGCTTAGCGCGTGTGGGGCTCTATGTACCCGGCGGAAAAGCGGCATATCCTTCTTCCGTGCTGATGAATGCAATTCCCGCCAAAGTGGCAGGGGTAGGGGAATTGGTAATGGTGACTCCGCCCGGAAAAGACGGGACGGTCAATCCATATATTCTCGCCGCCGCAAAGATTGCAAACGTCGACAGGGTGTTTGCTGTCGGCGGTGCACAGGCTATCGGGGCGTTGGCCTATGGTACGGCTTCCATTCCCAAGGTGGATAAGATTGTCGGCCCCGGGAACATCTTCGTCGCTACTGCGAAGCGTCTGGTCTTTGGCGCGGTAGACATTGATATGATCGCGGGACCGAGCGAGATTCTCGTCGTTGCGGATGAAACGGCCGATCCCACATATCTGGCGGCTGATCTGATGTCGCAGGCAGAACATGACCCACTGGCCTCTGCTGTGTTACTCACCACTTCTGCGGAATTGGCAGAACAGACGCTGGCAGAGATTGACCGGCAAAAAGCATACCTTTCCCGCAAGGAAATCATTGAGCAGTCACTGCAGGATTTTGGCGCCGTCATCGTTTGTAAAGATTTGGATGACTGCCTGCGCGTGGCGAACGACATCGCCCCCGAGCATTTGGAATTGATGGTAGAACAACCGATGCACTGGCTGGGCAAGGTGGAAAATGCCGGTTCGGTCTTCTTGGGTAAATATTCGCCGGAGCCGCTCGGTGATTATTATGCCGGACCCAACCATGTGCTGCCCACCAGCGGTACAGCACGGTTCTTTTCTCCGCTTTCCGTGGACACCTTCATCAAAAAATCCAGTTTCATTTACTATTCTCAAGCGGCGCTTGATGCAGGAAAAGATGACATCATTCTGCTTGCAGAGGCGGAAGGTCTGACTGCACACGCGAATTCCATCAAAGTGAGGTTTGACAAATGAACCTTGTGAGCGAAAAATTGGCACGTTTGAAACCGTATGACCCTGAAACTGCAACCAATGGTATTCATTTGGATGCGAACGAGAGTTTTGTACCGCTGTCGGACAATCTGCGGGAAGAAATAGGCAGGCGTGTATCGGCATTGGAGTTCAACAGGTACCCAGACCCGTTGGGCAGAGCAGTCTGTGAGGCGTTTGGCGGGTATTATGGCGTGGATGCGCGGTATGTGACGCTGGGCAACGGTTCCGATGAATTGATTACGTTGCTTTTTAATGTTTTGCTGGAAAAAGGTGACCGCGCGCTTCTCGTTACACCTGATTTTTCAATGTACCAACAATATTGCGCGTTGGGGGAAATTGAACCGATTATTTTGCAAAAAGACAGTGCATTGCAATTTGATGCGGATGCACTCATCCAATTGGCACGTGACAGACAGGTGCGGATGGTGCTGTTTTCCAATCCCTGCAACCCCACTTCGCAGGGTATTCCGGCGGCCGATGTATTGAAAATCATCGACAGCCTAGATTGTCTTGTGGTGGTGGATGAAGCCTATATGGATTTTTGGGATGAAGCGGTCGTGCGCGAAGCGCCGAAACGGGAAAACTGCATCGTTCTCAAAACGCTTTCCAAAGTAGGATTTGCGAGTATACGGTTGGGATTTGCTGTGGCAAACGACCGCTTGAGTGCGTATTTGCGTGTGGCCAAATCCCCCTATAACGTCAATGCCCTCACGCAGACTGCGGGAGAAATCATTTTGACCGAAAAGCATAGTCTGCAAAGCGCTACTGCCCAAATACAAGCGTCAAGGGATTTGCTTTACACGACGTTGCTGCCGCTTGCAAGAGATGGTCTTCGTGTTTTTCCGGCACACGCGAATTTTGTCACACTCCGCAGCCCGCAAGCCTCCGGACTGCATGAGGAACTGCTGGCACGCGGTGTTTCGGTTCGTTGCATCGGTGGGGAATTGCTGCGTGTTACGGCGGGCGCCCCTGAAGAAAACCAAGCGTTTATACAGGCGCTTTCAGCTTGCTTGAAAGAGGGAGTTCACGCATGAGAATGGCAAAAGGCTCACGCAAAACAAAAGAAACCACTATTGAGCTTTCATTGAATCTGGATGGGCGTGCGTATAATGAGATTCAGACCGGTATTGGTTTTTTCGATCACATGTTGAACAGTTTTGCCACGCACGCGGGTTTTGACCTGCTGGTCAAGGTGCAGGGCGATTTGAATGTGGATGGGCATCATACGGTCGAGGACACAGGCATCGTTCTGGGTGATGCTTTTGCCAAAGCCATTGGCGATAAATCGGGCATTGCGCGGTATGGCAGTTTCTACGTGCCAATGGACGAGGCATTGGCTTTTTGTGCGCTGGATATCAGTGGTCGTCCATTCTTGGTGTTCGACGCGCCGCTGGAAAGCGGGCAGATCGGCACATTCGATGCGTGTCTGACGGAAGAATTTATGCGTGCTTTTGCGTTCCACGCCGGCATCACGCTGCATCTCCGTATTTTATATGGGAAAAACGCCCACCACATGGCAGAGGGACTTTTTAAAGCGCTGGGCCACGCGCTGCGCATGGCTTGTGTGGAATCCGGTGAAGGCGTGCTTTCCACAAAGGGAAGCCTATGATCGGTTCGACTAATTTGCTAAATAAGATGAATTTATGCCGACGCGAAGCGGCTGAATGGAGCTTTGTATATGATTGCGGTGATTGATTATAACGTCGGCAACCTGTTTAGCGTAAAGAACGCGCTGGATTTTATCGGTGAAACCGCTGAAATCACTTCGGATGCCAAGGTGCTGGAAAAGGCGGACGCCTTAATTTTGCCTGGAGTAGGTGCGTTTCCGGATGCAATGCGCGAACTGGAAAAAACCGGACTTGTCCAAACGATCCGCGCACAGGCGCAGAAAAAACCATTGTTGGGCATTTGTTTGGGTATGCAGATTTTGTTTGATACCGGTTTTGAATTTGAGGAATGTAAGGGCTTGGGTCTAATCGAGGGAGAAGTCGATAAAATCCCATCCGGCAATTTAAAAATTCCACACATGGGATGGAACAGCCTGCGTTTTCTGAACCCCTGTCCGTTGCTAGAGAACGTAGAGGACGGGGATTTCGTATATTTCGTGCATTCATACATGGCTTTTACGGATGACATGTATATTGCCGCCTATGCAGAATATGGCGCGAAGATTCCGGCGGTGGTATGCAACGGGAATGTGTATGGTATGCAATTCCACCCAGAAAAAAGCGGCGAAGTCGGTTTGACAATCCTACGCAATTTCGGGAGGATTAGCAAATGATTCTTTTTCCTGCCATCGACATTAAAAACGGTACCTGTGTGCGTTTGAAAAAAGGGGATTTTGGCACCGCGGAGAAAGTGGCGGAAAATCCGTTTGATACTGCCGCGCGTTTTCGGCAGGCGGGTGCGCATTACCTGCATATGGTTGATTTAGACGGAGCAAAAACCGGTGAACGCCCTAACCGCGATTTGATTTTGAAAATTGTGCGGGAAAGTGGGATGAGAACAGAACTTGGCGGTGGTATCCGCGACATGGCTTGCGTGGAGGACTACCTTGAGCACGGGATTGACCGGGTCATTCTTGGTTCCGCCGCATTAAAGGACCCTCAGTTTTTGAAAGAAGCGGTACATGCCTTTGGGGAACGAATTGCTGTAGGCATTGATGCAAAAAATGGATTTGTCGCCACACAGGGCTGGCTGGAAACATCGACAGTTTCCTATCTCACATTTGCCAAAACCATCGAAAGCATTGGTGTAAAGTATATTATCTTTACAGATATAGACCGTGATGGAATGCTGGGCGGACCAAATTTCGAGCAGCTCGCGGAATTGCAAAAAAACACATCCTGTCAGATCACGGCAAGTGGCGGGATACGGGATGTGGGACATATTCAAAAGTTGAAACAGATGGGGTTGTATGGCGCCATCTGTGGAAAATCGATTTACAGCGGCACACTGGATCTTGCGCAGGCTGTTAAAATAGGAGGTAATCAGTATGTTGGCTAAGCGGATTATCCCTTGTCTGGACGTCGATGGTGGCAGAGTAGTCAAAGGCATCAATTTTGTGGATATTCAGGATGTAGGCGATCCGGTAGAATGCGCCGCTCTTTACGATAAGCAAGGGGCTGACGAAATCGTTTTTCTGGATATCACCGCAACCAGTGACGGCAGGGAGACAATGGCCGATGTTGTGCGCCGCACTGCCAGAAAAATGTTTGTTCCGCTCACGGTGGGGGGCGGTATCCGCACATTGGACGATTTTAAGGAAATCTTACGTGCCGGGGCTGACAAGGTGTCGGTTAATTCGGCTGCTGTACGGGATAAAGAACTCATCTCACGGGCGGCGGATCGTTTTGGCAACCAATGTGTTGTAGTGGCCGTTGACGCACGCCGAAATGGACAGGGCGGATTTGAAGTGGTCATCAATGGCGGACGAGTGGCAACGGGACTGGATGCGGTAGAATGGGCGGCAGAAGTAGAGCGCTTGGGCTGTGGCGAGATTTTACTGACGTCCATGGATGCCGACGGCACAAAAAACGGTTTTGATTTGGAGTTGACGGAAACGATCTGCA
This sequence comes from Ethanoligenens sp., assembly GCF_047718355.1. NCBI lineage: Bacteria > Bacillati > Bacillota > Clostridia > Eubacteriales > Oscillospiraceae > Ethanoligenens > Ethanoligenens sp. The sequence continues at coordinate 36,965 of NZ_JBDNLG010000010.1, read as the reverse complement.
ACAAGGTCAACATTCCGGTCATTGCTTCCGGCGGATGCGGCAAACTGGAACATTTTTCAGAAGTTTTTGAAAAAACGGGTGCAGATGCAGCACTGGCTGCATCTTTGTTCCATTACCGTGAACTGACCATCGGAGATGTAAAAGCACATTTGAAGGAGCGCCATATTCCTGTGCGACTGTAAAATTAATGCACTGAAAGAGAAAGTAAATGATGGATATACAAAAATTTTTCAAAAAAAATCCACTGATTCCAGCTGTCGTTCAAGAGGCTTCCACAGGTGAAGTGCTGATGCTCGCCTACATGAATGCTGAATCACTGCAAAAAACGATGGAAACCGGATATACCTGGTTCTTCAGCCGTTCACGGCAAAAATTATGGCACAAAGGCGAAACGTCCGGACATGTTCAACGTGTTCTTTCCATCACCGGGGATTGTGATGATGATACGTTGCTTGTGCGCGTGGAACAAACAGGCGTTGCGTGCCATACCGGCAATAAGACCTGCTTCTTTAATGTAATTTGGGAGGAAAAGGCATGAACGATACCATCCAAAATTTGTACGATGTGATTGAGAGCCGCAAAGGCACCCATATAGAGCATTCCTATACTTGCTACTTGTTTGAAAAGGGAATCGACAAGATATTAAAAAAAGTAGGGGAAGAGACCTCTGAAGTGATTATCGCGGCTAAGAATGGGAAAAACGAGGAAACTGTTGGAGAAATCAGCGACTTAATTTATCATTTGCTGGTATTGATGGCCGAGCAGGGTATCAAACCGGCAGACCTGCAAACAGTGCTCAATGACCGTGCAGAAAAGACAGGGAATTTAAAGACTTTCCATCAGGTGGATCACAATTCCTGAATGGATACATGAAGTGGTTTCACAACCATACCGCAGCGGTTACAACGGCCTTGAATATACAAAAAGCGAGGGATGCGCCATGGCACACCCCTCGCTTTTGGGGCTCTTGTTTTAAGTCTCATTTAGGCTGGCGTTGATTTTGTCCAGATTCTCTTTAATACGAGTCAGATAATCTTTGTTATCTTCGCGGCCTTCCATCGTATAGATCGTCTGCACTTTAGCACCGACCTCGTTTGCCAATGTTTGCGAGACATTGGGACTGACCATCGTCTCGGCAAAGATGGTTTTAATATGATTCTCTCGGCAATAGGTTACAAGCTCAGCAAGTTTTGCAGCACTGGGTTCGCCGCTGGCAAACACATCTTCCACACTTTTTTGTTCCAGCCCAAAATCACGGCACAAATAGGCAAACGCCGCGTGACCTGTAATGAAATCCTTGCGGCGCGCGGATTGAAATTTGGAAGCATAGGAGTCATACAGCTGCTGTAATTGCGTATTGAATGTCTGCGCGTTGGCCGTATAATACGCTTCGTTTTTAGGGTCGGCCTTGATAAGACCATCGGCAATGTTTGTAACCTCTATCTGCGCACATTTTAGGCTCATCCACGCGTGTGGGTCATCTTGTCCGTTTTCACTCGAATCTGCACTTTTGATAGGCTCTACCCCTTTAGACGCTTCTACCACAACCAACGAGTGGTTATTTGCAGATTTTACGGCTTTGGGCACCCAGTTTTCCATATTAAGGCCATTGTATACCAAGACTTTCGTAGTACTGAGACTCTCTAAGTCTTTAACTTTCGGCTCAAAATCGTGTGGTTCGGTACCGTCTGGGATAATTGTTGAAATCGACACTTTATCTTTTCCAACCGCATGGACAAACTCTGCCATGGCATTGAATGTCACCGAAACGGGCACCTTCCCTTTGGTTGTGTCGGTATTTGTTTTTGTATTGCCACACGATGATAAGAGCACAACAGCCAACATCGCCGCGACAATATGCCATTTTTTCTTTTTCAAAAAAATCTCCCCTGATCTGATTGGATTGTAAATCAAACGCAAATAGAATGCATTTGCATATTACAAGTATACTGGTTTATATTTCAAAAATCAAGCCGGATTTCAAGATATGTGGCATTCTATGTTAAAATTATACCTACTCAATTGACCTTTATCCGCAATCCATGTATACTTAAATTGAAAAAGTTTCCCAGTCGCAATGAATGAAATCACAATCAGGTGTAAAATGGAATGGATTATTACAGCGGGGGCCACCTCGGAAGATATTGATACCGTAAGATCTATTACAAATCATGCCACAGGCGCGCTTGGATGCAGTATTGCGGAGAAACTTGCCAACAAAGGTGGCAGTCAAGTTTCAAAGATTTATTATATTTGTGAACCATCTGCAAAAAAGCCGGATTTGCCCTGTGTGGAAATCCGGCTTGTCCATGGTGCGGTCGAAACCGCAAGGGTCCTGCAAAAGCTGCTGTGTACGCGTCCTATTGCGGCAGTGGTACATTCCATGGCAGTCAGCGACTATATCGTGCAGGCCGCAGCGGATATTGAGCAGTTGGCGGCTGCATTGGAAGTAGGGTTACAACAGGATATCCTGCCAACCAAGGAAAGCTTATCTGCTTTTTTGCAGGAAAGCCTGACGGATGGCATCGCTTTTTCCAGACAGGGAAAGCTCTCATCCAATGTGGATCAGCTGTTGCTTTTGCTGCAAAAGACACCGAAAATCATTGGTATGATTAAGGAGATTTCTCCTCAAACACAACTGGTAGGATTTAAATTGCTGGATGATGTTTCCTATGCACAGTTAATTGACACGGCCTATACGCTTTTGATAAAAAATGCATGCGACTATGTGTTGGCAAATGATTTGAAGGACATCCGTGCAGGCCTCCATACGGGATATTTGGTTGAACGCGACCGCACGGTTACAAAGGCGGCTGGGAAAGCAGCGATTGCGGAACTGATTGTGGACAGGCTCCTATCCTCTGCTTGCTAGGAAAGATGATTAAAACATGAAAACAATTTTACTTGGAATCACTGGTAGCATTGCGGCATATAAAGCTGCGGAAATTGCCAATTGCTTAACAAAAGACGGCTATTCGGTTGAAACAATTATGACAAAAGGCGGATGCGCTTTTATCACGCCGCTCACATTGCAGTCTTTGACAAAAAACCGTGTGTATACCGATGTGTTTGAAGAAAAATATCCGCGCGAGGTACAGCATATCTCTTTGGCACAAAAGGCTGATTTGATGCTGGTTGCACCTGCCTCGGCTGATATTATCGGTAAGGCTGCCTGCGGTATTGCCGACGATATGCTCTCAACAGTTCTTTGTGCCATCAGCGGTATACCTGTTTTCTTCGCGCCGGCCATGAACACCAACATGTATGGAAACCCCATCGTGCAGGAAAACATGGAAAGATTGCGTCGAGTCGGCTATCAAATAATCGAACCAAGAGAGGCCATGTTGGCTTGTGGTGATATCGGAAAGGGGGCGATGGCCGATGTCGGGGAAATCGTGACGTTGGTAGAAAAAACCTTACACACAAATTCTTTTGACGGATAGGAGATAAATGAGGTTTTTATGAAAAAGAAAAGCGTTCAACCAATGCGGCTTTTAGCATTTGTGGCAGCGACTGCCTGTGCATTATCTTCTACATGTATGGCCAATGCCACGTCAGTGCCATCTGATGTCTCTAAAGCATCTGACCTGTCCAGCTTCGTTTCAGGCACATCCGGTGATTCTTCCACATCCAGTTCTGCATCGAATTCTTCGTCTAATTCCACGGAAGCGTCCACCACATCAAAAGCACCTGCCAATACGCAGAGCACATCGTCTGCCGTTTCATCCAGTGCATCCTCCACCCCTGCATTGGCTGCAAATCCACAACCAGTTTATCAGGCGACTTCCGCACAAGCAGTTCCACTGACCGACATTGACGTACCTGCTAATGGTGCAAATGTAAGCGGTACAATCAATGTTTCCGGTTGGGCGCTGAATGCTTCGGGCATTGACCGCGTGGACATTTACGCTTATGACAGCAATGGTCAAGCACACAGCCTCGGATCAGTGGTAAGTAAGAATTTGACCAATCGCGGGGATGTGGCACAGGCCTTTGCAAATGCAGGTTATGCAAACATCAATAACAGCGGGTACACCTTGTCGGTGGATACGACCCAGCTTGCAAGCGGCACTTATACGTTGGCGGTGGCGGGCATCGGCAACAACAGTGTGGTGCAGTGGGCAACGCAATCCATCCATGTAGCCACACCGAATCCGCAGACCACTATTGATGCGCCATCCAATGGCGCAAGCGTAACCGGCACAATCAATGTTTCCGGTTGGGCGCTGAATGCTTCGGGCATTGGCCGTGTGGATATGTACGCTTATGACAGCAATGGTCAAGCACACAGCCTCGGATCAGTGGCAAGTAAGGATTTGACCAGCCGCGGGGATGTGGCACAGGTCTTTGCAAACGCGGGTTATGCAAACATCAACCATAGCGGGTACACCTTGTTGGTGGATACAACCCAGCTTGCAAGCGGCACTTATACGTTAGCGGTGGCGGGCATCGGCAACAACGGTGTGGTGCAGTGGGCAACAAAATCCATCTATGTGGCCACACCGAATCCGCAGACCACTATTGATGCGCCATCCAATGGTGCAAACGTAACCGGCACAATCAATGTTTCCGGTTGGGCGCTGAATGCTTCGGGCATTGGCCGTGTGGATATGTACGCTTATGACAGCAATGGTCAAGCACACAGCCTCGGATCAGTGGCAAGTAAGGATTTGACCAGCCGCGGGGATGTGGCACAGGTCTTTGCAAACGCGGGTTATGCAAACATCAACCATAGCGGGTACACCTTGTTGGTGGATACAACCCAGCTTGCAAGCGGCACTTATACGTTAGCGGTGGCGGGCATCGGCAACAACGGTGTGGTGCAGTGGGCAACGAAATCCATCTATGTGGCCACACCGAATCCGCTGACTACTATTGATGCGCCATCCAATGGCGCAAACGTAACCGGCACAATCAATGTTTCCGGTTGGGTGCTGAATGCTTCGGGCATCAACCGCGTGGATATGTATGCTTTTGACAGCAATAGCCAAGCACACAGCCTCGGATCAGTGGCAAGTAAGGATTTGACCAGCCGCACGGATGTGGCACAGGCCTTTGCAAACGCGGGTTATGCAAACATCAACAGCAGCGGGTACACCTTATCAGTCGATACTACTCAACTCTCAAGCGGCACTTATACGTTGGCGGTGGCGGGCATCGGCAACAACGGTGTGGTGCAGTGGGCAACAGAAGCTATTACGATTACGGGCAGTGTGACCATAACGTCCAAGCCGTTTAATACCACATTGGATTTGTTGGCCCAATATAATCATGTAACCGCTGATTCCATTAATCCAACGACTCTATTTGCGGATAAGCAAAGTAAATATGAATTTATTTCTTTGTATGGCTTGTCCGGCGTGACCGCGAGTGATATCAACACGATGTTGACAAATTGCGGGGTGCTTACAGGGCAAGGGCAGGCGGTAGTGGACGCCGCAAGTACCTACAATATCAATCCGGTCTATTTAGCGGCACATTTGCGGCTTGAATCCGGTAATGGCACATCCAAGCTGGCAGTGGGGATTCAAGTTGCTGCTGGAACCTATACGGATTCTAAAGGGAAAACCGTGACTGTATCAACAACCGGTACATATTATAATTTACTCGGTATCCATGCCTATGACGGCAATGCAGTACCAGATGGTTCACAATATGCTGCCAGCCAAAATTGGAACTCCATCCAGGCGGCGATTGTAGGCGGGGCGGCTTGGGTCTCTAAGAACTATATCCACAATTCACAGATGGGCAGCGCTTATTACGATCAACCCACCTTGTACGAAATGAAATGGGATCCACAAGGTACGGTAAAGCATAATGCGCAAGGTCAAAGTGAATATGCAACTGATCCCGACTGGGCTTATAATATCGCCAGCACCATGGCACAATACTCCAACATCTTTGTAGGAAAAAACATCACATATTATGTAGCCAAGTTCAACAGCTAAAAAAGACGCATATAACAAAAGGGCCGCTCTTAATAAAGAGACGGTCTTTTTTGTTTATACAAGTTTACAATTCATTAAATGTAATTTTTCCAACAAATGGACAATTGCGCGGCCTTTTGGCAGTAACAGGATGTCATCACGTTCCAACGTATGATTTAAGAACAAAATAAGCATATAGTTAACCAGTGCAACGAGAATGCTGAAAAATGCTGCTTTCAACAGTCCCAGAGAGGAAAGCGTAAGCCGAAAGGCTACAAATCCGGTCACCCCCATCACGGCAGACGGTATTAACGCCTTATCGAATAAGTGCCGGACAGAAAGGCGTATATCTTTGCATTTTCCAATGGACATCATGTTTAAAACAGAAGCCAACGTGTAGCAGACGAATAGTCCGACCGGTGCCCCAAAGATACCGATTGATTTTTGGCCGATCAGTACCCAGTTACATAATAGGCAGGCGATACCGCCAATAATGGAGGAGCAAGTGGGTGCAAACAATTGGTCTACTGCCTGCAAAATTGCTGATGTCAGCATAAAAATGGTGATAGGAACAGCGGTGGGTGCCAATACAGTCAAAATCATGGCGGCAACTCTCGCGGCTTGCGGTTGCCGAAAAAACAACAGCATGACAATCGGATAGGAAAGCGATAGGAAAAGCGCGGCAGAAGCCATTCCGATAATTACGGTGATACGCAGGGAAGCACATGCCGTCCGATTGACGCGGGCGATATTTTTACAGGCATATGCATACGAGAGAACGGGAAAGACACTTACAATGAGTGCTGATACAATGGTAATCGGCAGAGAAAAGACGGTAAACGCCATGTTGTAGGTACCATAAAGCATATTGGCTTGCTGTTCATTATAACCAATGGACTCCAACCGTCGCATTACCACCACATTGTCCATTGCATTGATTGCACTGATAACAATCGTGCCGATACCGATAGGGACAGATGTGGCAAACATTGTGCTGATGATTTTTCCTGCCGACATAACCGGCTGTGTCTTCCTTTTTGGATGTGGTGTACGCGATCTCATTTTATGCCTGTGGATCAACGCGAGAGAGAATGTCGACACAAACTCACCGGCAGTAATGCCGAGGATTGCGCCCGCCGCCACGATTTGCGGTTCATAACCCGCTCTATTCAGATACCAAGACAGAGACAAACCGACAACCAATCGGCAGATGGCTTCGGTGATTTGCGAAATCGTGGTAGGAATCATGTCATTGATTCCTTGATAATAGCCTCGGTAGGCGGACATCAGCGCTACAAATAGGATAGCGGGGGAAAGGGTAAGAATTGCTAAATAGGCGCGGCTGTTGCCAATCCATTGTGCATATAATCCGGCACCTGAAAACATTAATGCCGTGAAGATCAACCCGATCACCAAAAAACAATTCCTGGAAACCTTAAAGATTTTAATTGCTTCCTCATGGTTGCCATGCGCACAACTTGCGGATACCATTTTCGAGACGGCGAGTGGAAATCCGGCCGTGGCTAAGACGAGAAAAATATCGTATACGATGAAAGAAGCGTTATATAAGCCCATACCGTCTGCGCCGATGATATTGGCGAGTGGCAACTTAAAGAGCGCACCAATGATTTTGACGATTAAATTACCAGCAATGAGTACCAATGTGCCTTTTACAATGCTGTTTCCCTCTTTTTTTGCCAAGCCTCCACCCCCTGCATTATCCGTTTTCTACCATACAACGTATTCGAATATTTCCCAGGAAATTACAAATACTTGGCAGGCTGTTCAGCGGAAAAATTCCGGGGGGCATATGGAAAACCCGCCGATTCAATATCCGGCGGGTTTTTTGGGTGCTTATGATATTTTTATTTGGTCAGATATTTTGGGCAATCTGCGGATGTACGGCAAGCACTTGTTCCAGCCGCCCGCGTACATCCATACATTCTGCTTGCGGAATTAGAATAGAAATATCCACTTCCGATGTGGTAATCATCCGAATATCAGTTCCAATCTCAGCCAGCGCATCAAAAGCGCGTGCCGCTACGCCTGGCATAGTACGCATAGCTTCACCACTCAAGGAAATTTTACAGTTACCTGAATTGATATCGGTCTTGATCTGAGGCGTTTCCGTGCGCAAAAGCGCGCAGACCTCTAAGATCTTGCCGATTTGATTATCCGATACGCTGAAGGATAGGCTCACAAGATTTCCGACTGGCGTAGTCTGTGAGATCATATCTACATTGACGCCTTTTTTGGCAATCTCCGAAAACACATGGGAAATAAAACGGATGTCGGCAGGTGAGCAGCGCAAAGTGATTAATGCTACATCTTCCGTAACCGTAATCGTAGTGATTCCCTCCATTTTATTCAGCCTCCAATTGCTGATACCAGATGGCTCATATCATACAGCCCTGGTTTTTGTATCGAAAGAAACAATGCCGCATTGATAGCTCCCGTGGCAAAAATGCGTTTAGACGAAGCAGAATGGCGAATGGCGATCACTTCATCTGTTCCAGCAAAAAGCACCTCGTGTTCACCTACAATCGTACCACCCCGTACTGAATGGATGCCGATTTCATTTTTCTCTCGTTTTTTCCTTTGAGAATGACGGTCATACATATAATGCGGTTTTTGCGGAAGAACAGATGCTATTCCGTCCGCCAACATCAATGCCGTGCCGCTGGGCGCGTCAATTTTTTGATTGTGATGCATCTCAACAACTTCAATGTCAAACGAATCAGAAAGGACAGCCGCTGCTTTTTTGCATAATTCCAAAATCAGATTTACGCCGAGCGACATATTGGCTGAAGAGAAAACCGGGACGACTTGGGATAACTGCTGAAGCTGTTTACGCTGATCGGTGGACAGCCCGGTCGTTGCAACTACGACTGGCATCCGCCTTGCAGATGCAAAACCCAATACTTTGGGGAAATAGGATGGATGGGAAAAATCGATCAAGACGTCGGCTGCCCCTTCAAACTCGGTTGGTTCCGCATAGACAGGCACGGTGCTCTCGGATGCCGCGTGGATATCAAATCCAGCAACGACAACGCAGTCCTCGCGCTCCGATACGGTTTGTGCAACCACACGCCCCATTTTTCCATTGTAGCCACTCAATAAAATACGTTTCATGCTGCACTTGCACTTCCGTTTCTTTTCGCCCATTCAGGCTTCTTTTTAAGGACTGGACACCAGAGAATGTACAAACAAGGTATTATGAAAAAACTTTGTTTAACAGCCCTTGTTTTTGCAACTCCGTTTTTAAAATAGCAGTTTCTTTTTCAGAGAGGTCGGTGAGCGGCAGACGGCACGCGCCCACGTCCAGACCCATCAGATTCAGTGCTGCTTTAACAGGGATGGGGTTAACCTCAATAAACAACGCATCAATCAATGGAATCAGTTCTAATTGCAAACGGCGGCTGCCTTCCACATCTCCGGCAAAATACCGTGCACAGATATCATGCGCTTCATGCGGCATAACATTCGACAAGACGGAAATCACACCTTTAGCACCCAATGAAAGCAATGGTACGATTTGATCATCATTGCCGGAATAAAGAACCAGTTCGTCGCCGCAAAGCGACGCAGTCCGTGCCGCTGCGGTGATATCCCCGTTAGCTTCCTTGGCGGCGACGATGTTGGGATGCTTCGAAAGCTCCAAATACGTTTCCGGTTTGATGTTCACACCGGTACGACTGGGCACATTATAGAGGATAATGGGGAGTTTTACCCGGTCGGCGATATAGGTAAAATGTGCGATCAACCCCGCTTGTGAAGTCTTATTATAATACGGCGTCACACAGAGCAGAGCATCTGCACCGGCATCTTGCGCTTCTAAAGATAATTTGACAGCATATGCGGTATCGTTGCTGCCGGTTCCCGCGATTACCGGGACACGTCCAGCTACTTTTTCTACAGTGTAGCGAATGGCCTCGGTATGTTCTTCGTGCGACAGGGTAGAAGACTCTCCTGTTGTTCCGCAAATAACAATAGCATCTGTTCCATTATTGATTTGAAAATCAATAAACTGTCCCAATTTTTCAAAGTTCACGGTGCCGTCCGTATGCATAGGAGTCACAATCGCTACAGCGGCGCCGGTAAAAATCGGTTTTTTCAAGATAATACCTCCGGTCAATCCATATATCCTTCGGCGCAAAGCAGTTCGGCCATTAAAATACCGCCGCCTGCCGCACCGCGGATGGTGTTGTGTGATAGGCATACAAATTTGATATCATACTGGCTGTCCGGACGCAGACGGCCAATTGAAACGGCCATGCCGTTTTCAATTTCACGGTCAAGCCGAGGCTGTGGACGGTCATTTTCAGTAAAGTAGTGCAAAAATTGTTTCGGTGCGCTCGGCAACTGTAATTCCTGCGCTCTGCCTTTGAAATTCTCCCAAATTTGCAAAATTTGTTCGATTTCCGGTTTTTGCTCAAAACTGGCGAACACCGCGGCCACATGCCCGTCGGACACTGGGACACGCAGGCATTGGGTCGTGATAGACGGGCCTTCTGTTTCCGGAATGATTGCACCGTCTTGGAGCGTCCCCCAGATTTTTAAGGGTTCCTTTTCGGATTTTTCTTCCTCGCCGCCAATATAGGGCACGACATTGTCCAGAATTTCCGGCCAACGCTCAAAAGTTTTGCCGGCACCCGAGATAGCCTGATACGTGCAGGCCAACACACGGGTCAAGCCAAAGCAGCGTAGGGGATGCAGCGCAGGCACATAGCTTTGCAGCGAGCAATTGGATTTGACAGCGACAAAACCCTTCGTGGTTCCTAACCGCTTACGCTGAAAGGGTATGACCGCGGCGTGGTCTGCGTTAATTTCCGGCACGATCATAGGGACGTCCGGTGTAAACCGATTGGCGCTGTTATTAGAAATTACCGGGCACTCAGCTTTGGCGTATTTTTCTTCGAGCGCACGGATTTCATCTTTTTTCATATCGACGGCGCAGAACACGAAGTCCACCTGGGAAACAATGGATTCCAAATCGGCCTCTGCGTCATAGATGATTTTTTCTTTCAGTGCCGCGGGAATCGGCTTTTTCATCGCCCAGCGCCCAGTTACTGCTTCTTCATATGTTTTGCCCTTTGATTTTGCACTTGCGGCCAACACCTCTATTGTGAACCAAGGGTGTCCCTCAAGCAGCGTGACAAATCGCTGGCCTACCATACCTGTCGCGCCGATGATGCCTATTTTGTACTGTTTCATTGCGTACCTCCCGCGTTTTACGCACAAGTGTTTTACGCACCCGTGCGGCGACTGCCTGCATTCGAATTTCTGCGCAACAAAAAAACCGGTTGAAAACCGGCTGTCCATGCAATATAATAGAAGCACTGTCGCTTTGCAGTCGAATGCAAATCCGAAACAAAGTGGATAGCTCTCCATCAATTGCATGATGACAGTCGCTGCGCTTTTAGCAAAGCAACCAGGCGAACCAGCGATCCGGCGCTGCTCCCTTCGGCGTTTTTGCCTTTTGCCAGCTTTCCGCGGTCCCGGATAACCTCCGGCGGACTACTCATCAAAAACGCGCCTCTATCACAGTATATTCAATTGAAAATATATTACCATTTTCCCTATGGGATGTCAATTGCTTTGCAGTATAAACATCATTTTACCAGTGCCAAGGCAAAATCAATTAGAAATCAGGTTGAATAATTTCATGAAAAAATCGGACTTTTACTATGAACTTCCACAGGACCGCATTGCCCAGGAACCTCTTGCGCAACGCGACCAGTCGCGCTTGATGACACTTGAGCGCACAACCGGCGCGGTATCGCACCGACATTTTTACGAGCTGCCGGAACTGCTCAAACCCGGTGACTGCTTAATTTTGAACAACTCTCGTGTGCTGCCGGCACGATTGTACGGAAACCGAGAGAAAACGGGCGGACAAGTGGAATTTGTCCTGCTCAATGAGAAAAGGCGGGATGTCTGGGAGGTTTTACTACGGCCCGGCCGTACTGCAAGGGTCGGCGCGCGATACGTTTTCGGCGACGGTCTTTTAAAAGCCGAGGTGATGGAAATCATCGAAGGCGGCAACCGCATCGTGCGCTTTGAGCATGACGGCGATTTTTATCATTTACTGGAGCAAATCGGTGAAATGCCACTTCCGCATTACATCACCCATACTCTGGAAAACAAGGAACGTTATCAGACGGTTTATGCCAAAAAAAGTGGTTCTGCGGCAGCTCCCACAGCAGGACTGCATTTTACGCCGGAGCTTTTACAAAAAATACAAGACAGCGGTGTGCGCATCGGCTATGTTACCTTGCATGTTGGATTAGGGACATTCCGCCCTGTCAAAACCGATACCATTGAAGAGCACACCATGCATACCGAACATTATGTGCTGCCGGAAGAAACAGCAGCGCTGATTCGGCAAACAAAGGCTGCCGGCGGACGCGTAGTCGGCGTGGGTACCACGAGCTGCCGTACGCTCGAATCTGTTGCGCAGCAAAATAACGGTGAAATCTGCGCCGCAGAAGGGTGGACAGGCATTTTTATCTACCCGGGTTACCAATTTAAAGTGCTGGATGCACTCATTACGAATTTCCATCTACCGGAATCAACCCTTATTATGCTGGTTTCCGCTTTTGCAGGGCGAGAGCATGTGCTGAATGCGTATCAACAGGCAATTGAAGAAAAATATCGGTTTTACAGCTTTGGAGATGCCATGTTTATCTATTGACCCCGATTATCTGTGTTCATTTTATTATTGAGACATATGTAAAGCTATATGGCTTTACATATTATAAATCGCCTGCTTATACGCATCCACAGACAACCACACGTAAGATGTCTAAAATAAAGGATATTGAGGGATACGATGTTTGAATTGCTCCAGACCGAGAAAAAAGCACGACGCGGGCGTCTTTCCACTGTACATGGCAAGGTGGAAACACCAGCTTTCATGAACGTAGCTACCAGTGCCGCAATCAAAGGCGGTCTGTCTTCCTATGATCTCGCCGACATAAAATGTCAGGTTGAACTGTGCAACACATATCACCTGCATCTGCGGCCTGGAGACGACGTGGTGCGGGAAATGGGAGGGCTGCGTCCGTTCATGGGCTGGCAAGGGCCTGTCCTGACTGACAGCGGTGGATTCCAAGTTTTTTCACTGGCGCCATTGCGGCGTATCACGGAAGACGGTGTTTATTTTTCTTCACACATTGATGGCCGACATATTTTCATGGGTCCGGAAGAAAGTATGCAGATCCAATCCAATCTGGGTTCGACTATTGCCATGGCATTTGACGAGTGCGTAGCCAATCCTGCGGAATACACATATGCCGTTCAGTCTTGCGCGCGCACCACAAGATGGCTGGAGCGCTGCAAACAGGAAATAACGCGCCTGAAAGCCGCGCCAGGTACAATTAACCCAAACCAGCTGCTCTTTGGCATCAATCAGGGAGCAACGTTCGATGACTTGCGCGTTGATCATATGCAGCGTATTACTTCGATGGATTTGGATGGGTACGCTATTGGCGGATTGGCGGTAGGGGAGTCTGCCGAGGACATGTACCGCATTATTTCCGCTGTAGAGCCTTATATGCCGGTGCAAAAACCCCGCTACTTGATGGGAGTTGGGACACCGCTGAATATTTTGGAAGCGGTCGAACGCGGTATTGATTTGTTTGACTGTGTGATGCCCAGCCGGAATGCCCGCCATGCACACGTCTTTACACGCGCAGGCAAACGTAACTTAATGAACGCAAAATATACACGCGACCCGGCGCCAATTGATGAAACCTGTGATTGTCCGGTTTGCAGGAAACATTCGCGTGCTTACCTGCACCATCTGTTCAAAGCGGACGAATTGTTGGCTATGCGGCTGAGCGTTATGCACAATCTTTATTTTTACAATACGCTAATGGAAGATATCCGCCAGGCGATAGACGAAGGGCGCTTTGCCGCATTCAAAAGGCAGTTGAGTCAAACGATTGATACCCGCATCTAAATCTAAATTGCAGAGACAGTTAATCAACCCTGTTTTTCATGTTTTTTTGATATTCTTCCACCTTTATAGAAATATAGCTTGCCAAGTGTACAGGTTATAGTTATAATCAAATGGTATGGTTTGCGGTTGAAATATAAGTTTCTGCAAACAAAGGAAGCAGATAGCCCATTGGGATATCTAATCCATCGATTGTTCACATATTTTCGGAGGTGTTTTTATGCAGTTTTTGGCAGCTTCCACAGCGGGTGGAACATTATCCAGCCTGTCTATTTTCGCTGTAATCATCGTCATGTTTGTGGTGATGTACTTTTTCATGATCCGGCCGCAGAAGAAAAAGGAAAAAGAGGCCAAAAATATGCGCGACAATTTGGTGGTGGGTGACGAAATCACCACCATCGGCGGTATTGTTGGACGCGTCGTCTCTCTTAAAGAAGATACGATTGTAATCGAGACCGGTGCGGATCGCGAAAAGATCCGCATCAAAAAATGGGCAATACAGAGCGTGGATACATTGCACGACGACAAATAAAGATTACTGCTGACTTTTGCGGTATAGGCGATTCATTTTACGCATACCCTTTGGTAAATAACCTTTCCATGTTCGACTTTGCATGTCACTGCCATTCCACAAGTGGCCTCGTAAATGCGATGGTAAAGCCGAACAGGTGGAATCCGAAAGCTGAGGGGATTGCCATGAAAAATGTCGCTCAGGCGCAAACAGGATTGCGGGATGCAGTACTTTCGGTACTGATTGGAATGCTTGGCGGTGTACTGTTCAGCATTTTATTGCTTGTTGTCTTTTCCATTTTGATGGTTCTGCGGGATATGCCGGCGGGTGTGGTGCAGCCATTTGCTTTTATAGCAATCGCAGGTGGAGGCTTTGGCGGAGGGTTGTTTGCTGGCCGCCTTTTTGGTCGAAAAGGATTGATGCTTGGCGCTGCGACAGGCCTTTTTTACCTGTTATTGTTGTTTATCAGTGGAGCGTTTCTAGGGCAGGCAGCACTCGACGGTATGATGCTTGCAAAACTGCCGGTCTCTGTATTGGCAGGTATCATTGGCGGTATTGTGGGAGTTAATACACGACATCGCCGCGGTCGTTCCTGAGCAATGCAAGATGAATTGCTTTGGGCGTTATGTTGAAATACTATGCATTCTGTGATATGCTTCTTTATACGAATGCATTCTGTGAAAAACCAATTTTTAAAAACACGGGGGAAAACTATGAAACACATTAAAACATTAAATGAACGGAAATTGCAGAACACAGCGAAAAATGGCGGCTGCGGCGAATGCCAGGCATCCTGCCAGTCGGCTTGCAAAACTTCTTGCACAGTTGCCAACCAGTCCTGTGAGCAGAAATAAATCTTTCTAAGCGCTTATTTTGATTCAGGGACGTTTTTTCGTCCCTGAATTTTTGTCATGTTTAATATTAACGGCTTTGTCCCCGTTATTTAACGCAGAGGGGTCTACATGATACATACTTATACATTAAACGGCCATCGCATGGTGGTAGATGTGAACAGCGGTTCGGTTTGTGAACTGGATGAAATCAGTCATGCACTTTTGCGTTTTGCGGGAGAGGATATGTCTGCAAATCTGCCGGAACAGGCAAAAACCGCTTTTCACAGCTATGGACAGGAAGCGCTGCAAGAAGCATGGGCAGAACTGTTTGCGCTCAAAGAGGACGGCAGACTTTTTTCTCCGGATATCTACGGCTCTTATCAAAACGCTGGCGATTTGGCGCCGGTCAAATCCATGTGCCTGAATGTAGCGCATGACTGCAACCTGCGCTGTTCGTATTGTTTTGCGTCTACCGGTGATTTCGGCGGCGGGCGTAAGTTAATGCCGTTTTCTGTTGGGAAGAAGGCAATTGATTTTCTGCTGGAACATGCGGGAAACCGGCGAAATTTGGAGCTTGATTTTTTCGGCGGCGAACCGATGATGAATTTTGAGGTTGTAAAAGCCGTTGTCGCTTATGGACGAGAAGAAGAAAAAAAAGTTGACAAGCATATACGCTTTACAACCACTACAAATGCGCTTCTGTTGGATGATGAGAAGATTGATTTCATCAACCGTGAAATGCACAATGTCGTACTGTCAATTGATGGACGTCAATCTGTTCATGACCGGATGCGGAAGCGGGCAGACGGCAGCGGCAGTTACCAGACCATCCTGGCGAATATCAAGCGTCTGGTGGAAAAACGCGGACACCGTGGTTATTATGTGCGCGGTACATTCACAAGAGAAAATCTTGACTTTTCCAAAGATGTGCTGGCCTTGGTGGATGAAGGATTTAAAGAAGTCTCAGTAGAGCCGGTTATCCTGCCGGAAGATCATCCACTTGCTTTACGGCAAGAAGACTTGCCGCGCATTTTTGAAGAATATGACCGCCTGGCCAAAGAAATCATTCAGCGCACACAAGAAGGACGCGGGTTTAACTTTTTCCACTTTATGATTGATATGGAGCATGGCCCGTGCGCCATCAAGCTGTTGCGTGGGTGTGGATGCGGAAACGAATATGTGGCGGTCACACCGGAGGGGAATCTATACCCTTGTCATCAATTTGTAGGTGACCCTGCGTTCGTGATGGGAAATGTGAATGACGGGCAGTTTGATCAAGAGATGAAAACGCGCTTTTCAAAGGCAAATATCTTTACGAAAAAAGGGTGCGCAGATTGTTGGGCAAAATTCTATTGCAGCGGCGGGTGCAATGCAAACAACAGTGCCTATGCGGGTGACATCCTGACACCATTGCAGATTTCTTGTGCACTTGAGCGAAAACGTGTGGAGTGTGCACTCATGATAAAGGCCGCATTAGCTGATTGAAATAATCACCAAATATGTTTTGTATCCCTCAAAATAGCGGCGGCATTTTTGGGCAATAGGACTAAAATGTCGAAAGTGCAAACTGGGTTCTTGCATCTTGAAAGAAAAAGGTATATGATTGTCGATACCACATTATAAAAAGAATTCCTTGACATAGGGGCTGGGGGGAAACACGCATGACAGAGCACATCGGATTTGTTGGCGCCGGCAATATGGCCAGCGCTATTGTGAATGGGTTGCTGGGACGTAACGTTTGTCCCGCCGCGCAGATAGCGGTATATGATCATCATCATGCACATTACGGACGCTTTGAAGATCAAGGTGTACACGGTGTTGAAACAGTTCAGCAACTTGTTGAATTTGCGGATATCATCTTTTTGTCTGTAAAACCGCAGAATTACGACGAAGTATTACAAAACATCAAGCCATTTGCGGATGGAAAGATTATCGTGAGTATCGCGGCCGGTATTTCTTCGGCATTTATCAAAAAACGGCTGGGCGAATCTGCTAAAATCGTGCTTGCGATGCCCAACACACCGTTGCTTTTGGGCGAAGGCGCTACAGCGCTTTGCCAGTGCGCGCCACTTACGGATGCAGAATATGCCATAGTTAAGGCTATTTTTGCTGCTGGCGGGGTTGTGCAGGATCTGCCGGAAGAACAGATGACAGCTGTCATTTCGGTGAGCGGCAGCAGCCCCGCATATGTCTACCTGTTTGCTAAGGCTGTGATAGAGGAAGCCGTGGAGCAGGGGATTGAAGCTGCTGTCGCCAAAGCATTGATTTGCCAGACATTAATCGGCTCTGCTAAAATGCTTACGGATTCCGGCAAGGAACCCGAGGAACTGATTCAAATGGTATCTTCCAAAGGCGGCACGACAATTGCGGCGCTCAATGCACTCTACGCACATGGATTTGAGCAGGCAATTCAGGATGGGATGCGGCATTGTACAAAGCGCGCTGAGGAACTTGGAAAATAATCAAAAAGGAAACCCATGGCAAGCATAGCCCCCTTTTTATCTGCATACATTGAACTGTGCAAATAAAAGGTAAAGGGGGTCAAGCCCTTGACAAGAAAAAGGATGGGGCATCCAACAAGGAAACCTGTGAACACAGGGAATGGCAAATTGTTTTTTCCTTATTTTGGACTGGCTGTATTGATCTTGGTGGGTGTAATGGTTGGCGCGCTGTTGGCGGCCGGCCGGACAACAGCGGAGACATCCGGATTGCAGTTGCTTTCCCAGGAATTGTTATCCAAATCGGCGGCTTCCAGAGGTTTCTTCGACCTGTTTGTTTCTTCATTTTTTACAACGGCGGTTTTATTGTGTGCGGCTTTCCTGTTTGGGTTGTGGGCGGTAGGCGCCGTAGGTATTGTGTTGGTGGCATTGTTCAAGGGTGCTGGAATTGGGCTTTCCATGGGATATATTTATATTCACTATGGTGTATCCGGTTTTTTGATTTGTGCACTTTTTATTCTGCCATGGGCATTGATCACTTCGTTTGCAGTTGTCGTAGCTTGCCGCGAGGGACTTTCATTTTCATTATATCTAATACGTGCGATTTCACCCGCAGAAAATGCACATCTTTGGCAGATTTTTCACCTATATGCCTTACGGTTCGTCGTCTGTTTTGGATTGGCTGCTTTGGCCGCGTTGATTGAAGCGGGATCAACCATAGCGTTTTCGGCGCTTTTTTTCAGCGCATGAAAGAGGAAAGAAAAGTATGGACAACTACCTGGATGGTTATTCAGTTTATCTACGTACCCAAAAATCCGTTTCGGAAAGTACGTTTCAGTCTTATCAGAGAGATCTAAAACAATTTGTACTGTATTTGCAACAGTTGGAGATCTTCGATATCGCTGCCGTCACCGTAGATGAACTGGAAATCTATCTGGATATGTTACGGAAAAAAGGACGATCCGGTGCAACGCTTTCGCGCTTCGCCGCTTCGATTCGCGGCTTTTTTCAATATCTGTATCTGCGCGGAGTAATCGAAGCCAATCCCGCAGCATCGTTGCATGTGCAGCGAGAGAAGCATTGTCTGCCGGATATTTTAAGCAGCGAAGAAGTCGATCTCCTGTTTGCACAGCCAGTTTGTGACGATTTCAAAGGGTACCGTGACAAAGCCATGTTGGAGCTTCTGTATGCGACAGGCATTCGGGTATCCGAATTGATTGCATTGGATACCAGCGACATCAATTTGGATATCCGTGTGCTTTTTTGCCGCAGTCCGGAAAAAAATCGTTCTGTTCCAATCTATAAAGAAGCAGCGGACTCTGTCACGAGTTATCTAAAAGAAGCGCGTTCGGCGCTTCGCGATATTCGCGGCGAAAAAGCATTGTTTGTCAATGCCAGTGGAAAACGGCTCTCCAGACAAGGATTCTGGAAGATCGTTAAAAGTTATGCCCAGCAGGCCGGCATTGAGAAACGTATCACACCACATACGCTTCGTCATTCATTTGCCGCGCATTTGCTGGAAAACGGAGCTGATCTCAAATCTATTCAAGAGATGCTGGGGCATTCTGATATATCTTCCACGCAGATTTATGAGCAAATTGTGGGTAATCGATGCAGATCAATCTATAACAAATGCCATCCAAAAGCAGCAGCTTTTGACCATGCTTGGAAAAAACAAGCGTTTTAACCAGTGATTCAGAAATACATGATAGATACTCATCCTGAAATTCTACCTAAGGAAGAAGCAGTAAAGCCCATCTTTTCAGATAACGTCAAAAAGAAAAGAAACCACTTTATGTGGTTTCTTTTCTTAATGAACGTTTTTGTTTGGAAAAGTGTGCCAATGGCGAGTGGTCTGCAGCGTCCTGCAATTGCTTGTCCGATAGGTGTGTGTAAATTTCAGTGGTATTTAAATTCTCGTGTCCTAATATTTCCTGTAAAACACGGACATCAACGCCGCCATGTTGATAAAGCAGAGTGGCGGCAGTGTGCCGCAACTTGTGTGTGGAAAGGCCTCTATTGCCCAGCCCTGCGCGTTCCAAGTTTTTATGTACGATCCATTGCACAGTTTTAGGGCTGATTCTCTGCAAGCGCTTGCTGAGGAATAATGCATCCCGGTCTTTCACACTGTCACACGGACGCTGTTTGAGATATGTTTCTAGTGCCTGCAGACAGGCTTCATTGAGATAAATTGTGCGTTGTTTGTTTCCTTTTCCGGTCACCGTCATGGTGCTGCTGCGTATATCGGAAAGATTCAAGCCCACCAATTCAGAAAGGCGCATCCCGCAGTTTAAAAACAAAGTCATAATACAATAGTCCCGTGTAGCAAATTCACCGCCAATATCATTTAAAAACTCCATGCTTTCCTCTAGTGTGAGGTATTTAGGCAAGGATTTTTTCGGTTTGGGCGCCTCAAGGTTACGTGTTGGATTTTCATGCAAAACGCCGGTTCGTTCACAAAGGTAGTTATAAAACGAACGTAAGCTGGACACCTTGCGTGACCGGGTAGCGGCTCCGTTTTTTCGCTCGTTTGTGATATAATATAAGTATTCGTAGATATCTGCCAACGTAATCGACGCCAAAAACGAGAGGTCCACATCGTCGATTGCGATCTCAGCAAATGGCATTTCTTTCGGTACAAGACTGCGCATCTGTTTGATAAACCGGAAAAATGTGCGCAGGTCGTTTGCGTATTCCCGAACAGTGTTGGGGGATTTTCCTTTGATTGTTTCCATATACACTAGAAAATCCTTGACCGATTTGGGCAAGGCCAGTATTTTTTCATCCATGTGCAGTGCCGCCTTCCGAGATTGAGATGAAAGGGAAAAATGATGACATTATATTGTGCATCTATGGATTCGCCGATTGGCAAACTCACATGTATTTGCGATGATGTCTCTATTATACGACTTCTGTGGGCAGCTGACAATGAAAACGAAGCGTTCAAAGAGCTTTCGCGCGTTTGGGAGGATGTGCAGATAACCGATGCAAACGAAACGGCTGCCATTGTTTGCAGGGAATTACAGGCATATTTTGACGGTCATTTAAAGCAATTTTCAGTACACCCGGCATTTGTTTCGGGGTCGGTATTTGCGCGGAAAATCTGGGCGGAAGTTGCCAATATTCCCTATGGGAAAACCATATCCTACCAGAAACTAGCTGAAAATGCCCATCTGTCCGGTTCCCGCGCCGCGGGTAACGCAGTGGGAAGAAATCCGATCCCTATTTTGGTGCCCTGTCATCGTGTTTTACGAAAAAATGGAGAACTCGGCGGATTCGGCGGCGGAATACCGATTAAACAGCAGCTGCTGCGCTTGGAAGGCGTTTTATTCGATGAGATAGAACCCCAGCGCTTTGTAAAAAGGTGCAGTGATACGGTCTGACTGCTGTAGCCCCTGATCACGCTCAAAGTGCAGCACCGCCTGATGGAATCCCCATGAGTCGTAACGCCCATTGCAGCTTCCAGTAAAATACCCCAGATCCCGCAGACGCTTCTGTACAGCGAACACATCTTGACCGTACATGCCTGGTCCGATGGTACGGAAGCCAGTACCGAATGCACCGTATATCCCGTTGACAATTAGGACGGTCGTTCCATACGGTACCAATGTATAGAGGGCGCGGATGTCCTTATCATACATACGAAAGCAGCCGTGTGAGGAGGACTGCCCGACGGAATCCTGACGGGTTGTGCCGTGAATACCGTAATTGCCCCAGGGACAATTCAGGCCGAGGAAATAGCCGCCAAACCCTTCTCCCCAACGTGCTTTTCGATTGATCTGAAATGTTCCACTTGGAGATGGCGTATTTGTTTTGCCAGTTGCACAACTGTAGGAATGATAGAGTTTTCCGTTTTTAAACAACGAAAGCCTGTTTTCCTGCACTTGAATTAAAATTATATACGGGTTTGGGGATTTGGTCGGCATACGTTGGCCATTTGCCCGGAGAGTGTGCTGAAAAATAGAAATTACGTTTGCCATCAACAACAAAGACAGGATGGCAATCAGCAGATTTTCCAGTTTTTTTTTCACGGTGTTCATCTCCAGGCAGATCACATTGCAGTCTTATCTACTTTATGACGGCGATGAAGATTTTAAACCCAAAAAGACATTTGCCCAATGCACATAAATGTCCTTTTTCCCGCATACTTTTTTGCGGGGGTGGTTCACCGATGCGTCCGCTGAACTGGATTTTGCCGCTGATTGCTGGGGTCACGCTCTGTTTGGTGGCCGCGAGTACGCTTCGATCCATCCAAAATCAGGATTTGGCGCCCGCTTCAACCACGGTACCATATGAAAAAACAGTTATCATTGACCCGGGACACGGTGGACCGGATGGGGGAGCCGTTGGCGTGGAGGGTAACAACGAGAAGGACATTAATCTGTCAATCTCTTTAAAATTGCGCAGCTTTTTTACCGCGGGCGGCTATCAGGTCATCATGACCCGGCAAGACGACCGCTCTATACATAGCAGCGGCAGCGATACGCTCCGTGAACAAAAAGTTTCGGATATCCACAACCGGTTGAAAATTGCGGATCAGCATCCCAAGGCGCTCTTTTTAAGTATCCATCAAAATTTATTTACGGAATCGAAATATAGTGGCACGCAGGTATTCTACTCCACCAACAACCCTGACGCTAAAGTGTTGGCACAGTTTCTTCAGACGGATATTCACACCTTGCTTCAACCGCAAAACGACAGGGTCATTAAACCTGCGGGCAGCAACCTGTATATTCTATACCACGCGCATTCACCAGCGGTATTGGTAGAATGCGGTTTTGTCTCTAACCCTGCTGAAAATGCAAAATTGCAGGACGATACCTATCAAAACCAGATGGCTTTTTCCATTTACTATGGTACTGTGCATTTTTACGCGGAACAAAGGAAGTCTGCGGCGTCTACACCGAGTCCGTCCGCGCCAGACGTCAGCGCACAATCTGTAAAATAGTCCAAAACATAGAAGGAAGTAAAAGGGGATACAACATGGCAAAGGCAAGGACACAATACGTTTGCAGCAATTGCGGGCATGTAGAATCCAAATGGGTGGGGCGCTGTCCAGCCTGTAATGAATGGAATACTTTGGAGGAGATGGCTGCTACGGCGGATCGTGCATCCACACGCACGTCTGCTCCGATGAGCCGCTCAATGGCTTCCGCTTCGCGTTTGTCGCAGGTGGAAACCAGCAACAGTGATCGTTTAGTGACGCGGATACAGGAATTCAACCGCGTAATGGGCGGCGGCTTGATACGGGATTCTCTCACGGTCCTTTCATCCCCTCCAGGATGCGGCAAAAGTTCTCTTGCACTGATGATCGCACAAGACCTTGCACAACAAGGATATAAAGCGCTGTATGCGTCTGGGGAAGAGAGCGCCTCCCAGATCAAGCACCGCGCAGACCGTATATTGGCAGGTATCAGCGATAATCTTTGGATTCTTTCCGACACCAGCATGAACAATGTCCTGCGCCATATTGATGCTATTGATGCGGACTTTATTGTGACCGACAGCATTCAAACGTTTGTGATGGACGGGCTGGATTCTCGTCCCGGTTCTCCCACACAGACCATGCAGTGTGCAAGCGAACTGCTCTACACCGCAAAAAACCCGGCTCGACCGCGTGCCGTTGTTATGATTGGGCAAATGACAAAAGAAAATGAACTGGCCGGGCTGCGCGCGCTGGAACACATGGTAGACACAGTCCTATTGATGGATAGCAATACTGGTGAGGAGATCCGATCGTTGTACTGTTCCAAAAATCGGTTTGGCAGTACAGGGGAGATGGGGTTTTTCTCTATGACGGAATCTGGACTGGTATCTATAGACAATCCATCCGCTTATTTTATGACTAAACGAGAAGAAGGGGAGAGTATCTCCGGGAGTGCGCTTACCGTGGTGCGCGAGGGGTCGCGTCCCATCATTGTGGAAATTGAGAGCCTGGTTTCCCGCTCGTTCACACCCTATCCCACACGTATTGGTGAAAGTCTGAAACGGGACCAGCTAAACACCTTAGTCTCTATTTTGGAACAGCGGGCGGAAATCACCTTGTTTGATAAAAACGTGATCTTAAAAACAACCGGTGGTCTTCGCCTTTCGGAGAACGCCGTCAGCCTGTGTGTTATCATGAGTATCGTTTCCTCGGTATTCCATAAAGGCATTCCGGGCGATACGTTATTTATCGCGGATGTGGGACTAACTGGCGAATTAAAGAAGGTACCTTCTTTGGAATCTCGTGTAAAAGAAGCCGATCGTATGGGTTTTCGTCGTGTCTTTGTTGCAAAAGACGCAGCCTTGCATACACAGGAACAACTTGCGATACAAGTGAACCGTTGCAAAACTGTTAAACAGGTGATTACAGCAGTATTCTCCTAAGCAGATCGTATTTATTGCTTTGCGGCATTGGGCGGCGCGCTGTGTCTCTCGGATTGCTGATAATATAAGCAATCACTTTTTACTTCGTTAGCGGCATTGGTCATGCGCCCGGCCTTTTCAAGATTGCAATATCCATCTTTTTGAAATTTGCAGTCATTTGTGCATTGTATCAGGCTCATAAAAAAATCCTTCCGCTTCCCTTGTAAAAATTGATTTTAATTATTTAATGATAGGTGACCGCATGTTATTACACGAGCGGCCGCCTTTTTCCTTTGGTTTTGTGATTTTACTTAGTATTTTCAAAAAGGAGCAGCCTATTCTGGAATCAGGCCGAAAAATATATGCCCCTGTTTTCTAAAAATGGATAAATTCCCTCTCTGCTGCCAAACTATAAACAATGAATAGTGATACGGAAAGATTATTTTTATGGACATGCAGAGAGATTGGGGCCGGTATCGGAATGAAAAAATGGATTATGCTGCTGACTTTGACCACCGCGATCATCGTATGGATCTCAATTTGGCCCACTGCTTCTGTCCTGGCATGGAACAGTGAAAAAGTGATCGTTGTACAAGTGCATACTGGTGAATATGATACACAGGTACAGTGTTCAGGGACGATTCAGCCCGCAGCGGAGCAGGCTGTCAGTTTTGGATTGCCTGTAAAACCAACAGCGATTCATGTTGCGGTGGGCGACACTGTACATGCTGGACAGGTGTTAATGGATATCGACCGTAATCAGTCAATTGCGGCGATCGCTTCCACACAGGGCAATGCAAACAACGATGGTTCCAGCATATCCGACGCATCAGGCAGTGACAGTGGGTCCA
Organism: Ethanoligenens sp.; assembly: GCF_047718355.1. Taxonomy (NCBI): domain Bacteria; kingdom Bacillati; phylum Bacillota; class Clostridia; order Eubacteriales; family Oscillospiraceae; genus Ethanoligenens; species Ethanoligenens sp. The sequence continues at coordinate 12,097 of NZ_JBDNLG010000010.1, read as the reverse complement.
ACTCCAGCGAGGAAACCCAACGTATTCAGCAGGCCATTAACGATTGGGTGCCTGGTGCGGCCGGGACACCAACTGTTTCTGGAAGCATGGGCGCACTTATGCAGCAATATGCACAGTATGCCGGAACGAGCGAAACATCCAAGATACAATCTGCGCTTTCTTCACAGCTAGCACAGGGTGCAAGTAATTCCGCCAATTCTTCGAGTGCGGAAAGCGTTTTAGAGCAACAAATTCCGAATCAGATTATTGCGCCGATTTCCGGCGTGGTGACACAGATGAACGCCAGTGTGGGAAGTTTTTCGGCAGCCACGGATAGTTTGGTGGTAATCAGTGATCTAAGTGCTTTAAGCTTGCGTGCACAGGTCAATCAATCGGATATCACACAGGTACGTGATGGACAAAATGTACAGATCACAACATCGGGTTCCAACACTGATACAGACAATCATTACACGGGAACTGTTACACAGATCTTTCCGAAAGCCCACAGTGTTTCCGGCACAAGCGGAACTCAAAATGTAGTAGACGTACTCATCCGTATCACCAAACAGGATAAATATTTGTTGCCGGACATGAATGCTCAGGCAGCCATTATTACTAACGTAAATCCCCAAACAATTTCGGTTCCTTATGAAGCTGTTCAGCAGGATGATGCTGGACAGGAATATCTTTTTGTATTGAGGGACAATTGTGTTTATCGTCAAAACATCAGAACCGGGAATGAATTTTCTTCAACCGTCCAAGTACTATCTGGTTTGCAAAGCAATGATAAGGTTGTATTTTCTCCAAGCTCTTCCTTAAAATCAGGGATGCCTGTTCGAGTGGAAGGAATACGCCATGTGTGATTTTATAATTGATTTATTATTGAATGCGGTGCGCAATCTTGGACGCAAAAAACTACGAACCGGAATGATGGTTTTAGGTATCGCAATTGGCGTATCATCTGTCATTCTAATTGCATCTATTGGTGAGAGCGGGCAGAACGCAATCACCTCACAACTGAACAACATTGGGATGAACGGACTAAATATCCAGTCTGCCAATCCTGCTTTAAGTCAGTCAACATTAACGGATAGCGACCTCCATAAAAGCAGGCAAGTCAAAGGCGTAAAAAACGCAATGCCTATCATCATGCAGATGGGCGGTGCACAGCTTAGAAACCTGCAAAAGCAGGTATTGATATGGGGAATTGGGGAACAAGCACGCCAGATGCAGACAGTCCATCTCTTACATGGAACTATGTTGACAAATGCCGATATTCAAAACAATGCCAATGTTTGCTTGGTAGAGGATGCATATGCTCGTGCCGCCTATAAACGCAGTAATATTGTTGGCAAAACCATCACCATATTTGTCAACAATACAAGCACGCCGTTGACCATTAAAGGAGTCGTTGCAAATGGCAGCGGTATGTTTTATAATTTAGTCGGCAGCTATATCCCTGGCTTTGTATATGTACCATATACAACCGCGGAGGTTCTCCGAGGAGCGGACGGCTATGACCAGATTGCCGTGCAAACCAATTCCAACACAAATAACGACGCAATAGGTAATCGCATCATTTCCGCGCTTTCTACCGATAATTCCGGCAATACGTATGTGGCTATGAATATGTTTAAGCAGCGGCAGCAGCTTTTAAGCGTGCTGGGTATTATTACTTTGATTATTTCAGCGGTTGGTGGCATTTCTTTGATCGTAGCCGGTCTGGGGATTATGACAGTCATGACAGTGTCTGTCAGTGAGCGCACCAAGGAAATTGGAATTAAAAAGGCAATTGGAGCGCCAAGGGGAGCTATTTTATTAGAGTTTTTATTTGAGGCTCTGGGCATTTCCATGTTGGGGGGGGCTGCAGGTCTTGCCGCAGGATTGTCATTGGCATATATCGCTATGCTGATCATGCATATCCCGTTTGCATGGACAATTCAATCTGTTTTAATCAGTACGCAACTGTCTATCGCAATAGGGGTAATATTTGGCGTATATCCGGCGATGAAAGCTGCACGTTTAAATCCAGTGGAAGCATTGCGGTGCGAGTAGGGGAAAAAACAGACATGCAAGTAGGAAGGTAAAAAATGAAATACTATTATACAAAATAAAAATTTTGTATAATTGAGGGGATTCAAAAAATGAAAAATGAATTCACGGTAATGTTTATGGACGAAGCAAATTATAACTTTGGATTCATAGAATCCGGTAACATTGTAGACGCTGACACGAATGAAATTATAGCCACATATCAAATTGGCGCAAAAATCACAGACAACACGCTATTTTTCTCAACGGCAGACAAAGCCAAGCACTATATACAAAATCGAATTGCCGAGCATCCAGGCACAAGCAAAATGCAATTTATGGTAATCCAAATTCACAGTATGCCACAATTCATCAAACCACGCCAAGCCTAAAAATCAACATTCAAAGTTCCACAATTTCAAAAAAAGTGATAAAACGCCGCTAGATAGACAGGCGGCGTTTAGGACGCAAGGGGCGGAAACCCCACCGAGACGGGACCCCCGAACCCCGTCTGCGGCAGGGCCCCTCCGGCCGATGCATGGCGTAGCATAACAACGACTGCCAAGCTAACGGCAATTCACACAAAGCAACAGCCACTAAGGGGGGCGTACCGCCCCTTGTGGCATCGTCAAGGGCGCTACGCGCCGCCAAAGGCGGTTGACGATGTCAACCCATTGACTACTTGCCCCAAGGGCGCGGTAAAAGGCAGACATGGGCGCTAAGCAGCGCCCCGGGCTGTTCAGCCCCTCCAAAAACCAAAGCAAGGAGGAAAGAACCAGCCACATGGGGAAAGGGCGAATAACAGGAAGCAACAGGGGCAGACGCATAAGCCTAAAGCAAGACGAGTTTTGGCTTATAGAAATAGCGTGCAAATACATACAAGGCGATCTAAGACAACTCATGACCGGCAACGCAAATAACGACATCGGAACGACAGCGACCTACTACATACGCTTATATCGCGATTTACTGGTAAAAATAGTGAATTTGCCACCAGAAACCAAGCGCAAAAGAACCGGATAGCATTTCATTTCCGCACCGAATTATCGCATTGCTAACGCAATTCCCATACACCAGCCGTGCCAGACCTGCCGGTAAAACGTCAAATTTGCATTGCTTCGTGCGCGTCCCAATACTGCATTTTCCTGTCTTTCCGGCAGGTCTGGCACGGTCTGATTTTGTGAAGTCCTGTCGAACTTAACGACAAACTCATTGCAAAAATGAATGCGTCCGGTTATTATACTAACAGGATAGGAGGAAATAAACGACCAAACCAGCGATGCAGATAAGAAGCAAAATGCCAGACTTCCCTACTCGAAAAACCGCCGAATAAAAAGTAAAAATTTTGTATAATTTAGGGGATACAAAATATGAATCTATCTGAAAAAAGGATTACATTCCGAACAGTCGCTGAACGAGATGTTTCTGCATTATTACAAATCTATCTATATTACATACGTAATTCCACGGCAACATTTCAAATAGCAGACATTGATGTTGAGCAAATGCGCCAGCTGGTGATCAACGAGAATCCCAAGTACCATAGTTTCTCTATATTTGTAGACGGCACGCTTTGCGGCTATGTAGCATATCATCCATATCGAGAACGTGAAGCTTTTTCGCAAACTGCGGAAGTTAGCATTTATTTAAAACAAAGCCTTGGTGGACAAGGAGTTGGTACCCAAGCAATACAGATGTTAGAACCATTTGCTAAAAATGCTGGTATCCATGTATTAGTGGCATTGATTTGCCATGAAAACACAGGCAGCATTCGGGTATTTAAAAAATGCGGTTACCAACAACAGGCATATTTAAAAGAGGTGGGGTACAAATTTAACCGATATTTGAATATGGTAGTTCTGCAAAAGAAACTATAGGCTTAAATTTTACAAAATTCTGCGCCACGCTGTAATCCATATGAAATAAAAAATGCCCTAAATTGCCGAAGCGACAATTGGGCAAATAAATCAAAACATGTTTAAACATATCGTTTCAATAATCGCTGTATCTGTTTTCTTTATTTATGAGTTCACGGACGATATTGGTTATTTGGGCAGGGTTTTGCTGATCGTCTGCAGCTTTCATAATCAAACGAATCACCACATTGATTAATTGATCGTTATTTAACTGATTCAAATCCCGCACACCAATGATTTCTTCGCATTCTGATTCAGCATAGTTTTTTAAAGTTTCCTTTGACAGCATGAAAGTCATCCCCTTTCAAAACAAATTGTACACGAGTGCATAGAAAAACGCAATAGATTTACACAAATCCAGTCATTTAGCAGCTCTTCTTTGTACATTTTTTATATTACTGCCATGCCAAACCAGCGAAATCATCAAGTAAACAGCGGCCGCTAACAACGTGATATTGTGCGCATGAATCAGCAACCAAAATCCATAAGATCCTACTGGCAATAGAACCAGTACCGAACATATATAAAGGATATGTTCCGCCGTCTGGGGTGTGGCGTGCGCGCAAATCAGTGCTTCTAATGCACGCCCTCCATCCAAGCTTCCAACTGGCAGTACATTAAACATAGCCAAAACAAGGCTCATTGAAAAAACAGCTTGCGCGGGGCCTATCCATATTCCAGTCCTCCAAAAGATAGCCATTACCATACAAAGCAAAAGATTGGCTAGTATACCCGCCAGTGCCAGCAAGACCTCTTGCTCATAAGAAAGGCGGTCTCTTTCGTCTGCGTGGATGTCTACTCCAAATAAGTGAAATGCGATTTCTTTGATATGTATCTGAAAAATGAATAGTACTAAGAGATGCCCCATCTCATGAATGGCGGCGCAAAACAAAGCCAATGCCGTTAATCCGGTAGAGTCCAGCGCCAGCAAGCAAGTAATCAGTACTAAAAAGTACACGCTAAATGTTATTCGGCAGGCTTTCAATCCACGTCCCACCTCTATTCTTGTAAAAAAGCAGCTTTTCCGCCATTTACACAGAAAAGCTGTAGTGATGCATATCAGTTAGATCTGCACCCCAAGTGCACGTGCGGGATTAACACAGACATGATCGACATGAATCTCAAAATGCAAATGATAACCTGTGGACATTCCGGTCGTGCCAACCTTTGCAATCGTATCCCCTATTTTAACAGGTGTCCCCTGCCCTACAAGCAACTGATCGCAATGCCCGTAAAAAGTTTCAATGCCGCCGCCATGATCAAGCAACAAAAAGTTTCCATAGTCTACAGACTGTCCTGCCTGTTCAACTACGCCAGGCAAAGCCGCTACGATTGGTGTATCTTTAGGTGAGGCAATATCCATACCTGTATGGAAACTCGTTTTGTGTGTGACTGGGTTTATGCGAAACCCAAACTTGGATGTGATGCGTCCCTGTACAGGCCAAATCGGTTGAGCCGACAATAGATATGGCCCCAAGCTGACGGAGGATGGTGGTATCAGTACGCCATTTATAGTTTGCGCAACCAAATCCGCCCCCCCCTCCCCTTCTTTGGAGGTGGTGGCAACACTTGTTTTTTCAGAACCTGCGGATGAAGCCGAACTTGAGGTAGAAGTTGTTTTTGCTGTTTTAGATGATGTGTTGAATACACCTTTTACGTCAGGCATTCCAATTTGTATGCGTTTCATCGCTTGGGAAACCCGGACTGCCAATTCTTTTTGATTAAGCTTACTGCTCAGCGCATTGCTCAATGCCTGTCGCACAGTTTTGTCCACAGGGCTTTTAGTGATGTGCAGTGCAAAAACCACCAGTAAAGACAGAAGACAAACGATGACCTGTACTGCCATCACATGAGGCACAGGTTCTTTCTTTGTTGGTTGACCTCGACGCCTGTTGCCCCGCATGGTTTCGCGGGTATATGTATGCGAATAATCCCGTGCATATGCACGACGTTCAGTACGCTCGCCATTTTCTTCGTCCATCATGCCGTTCCCCTCCCGTCAAATTATATGCCAACAGAGGAACAGATAGTCCATGCGATTTTGGATGATATATGGTCAAATAAGCGTACCATTACTTGATGCACAATGGATTATGTCTCAGCAGGCAGTTCTCGGACAAGCAACGCGAGAAAATATTTACACGTTGCCCAATCATCCCGTGTTCCTGCCAGATTACAGCTGAAGGTTAAAGAATCCTCATAAACAGTTGCACACAAAGAAATATCAGGCTGGTTGTAGATCGGGCCGGTAATATACACATCATTGATATCTACTTCACCAAACGCCAAACGGGAACCATCGATCTTCCCAATGTAGTTAAATAAATAGTGCGGCAGTTTTGCAGACAACAGATGCTCCTGCGCGCGTTTAGAAGAAAACGGGAAAAAACCAAGTGCCTTTGCATTTTCTATTACAGCGGACAGCTTTTCCAACCTGCTGAAACGTTCGCGTACCATTGTAAGCGTCTTGTTAAAATCACTGGGTAATTTTGCGGGTGCAACAAACAAATTTGGCAATGACAGACCACAAATCACATGATCAGATCCCCAAGACAAAAAACGTCGCAGATCTTTTTGACAGGCAATCAGAAAAGGGCCTTTTGATCTATCCCGCAGCATTGCATAGATAGCGCGGATATACGCAGTCAATAGAACCTCTTCTATCCGTACATGGCGGTACACTGCATAGCGCGCCAAAGTTTGATATCGGCTTACCGGCAAAGTATGGGTCACAATAAAAGGAACGTCCCCTTTTCCGCTTAGCGGAAAAACAGCTTGCACAGGTGGAATCTCCAGCGGCACTTGCTGATGCACCTGTGCTTTTAACCGTGCAACCAGAGGCAGCGTATGCAAAACACGCTGAATATATAATTTCTCTGGTTGAGGAGATTGAAAAGTCGGGGAATGTAGATCGGTGTAAATTTGGCTAAGCAAATAGAGGTATTCTTTTAGACCAGCCTCATCACAAATCATTCGGTTAACAACGATGCATAGTGTATCGCGTGCTTGCCCACGCACCAGTTTAAATCGAATCTGCGGGCCACGAAAACTATCGGTGCAGACGGGTAAGAACGCCACTACCTCATCATCTGTGCAGTTGGTCGTAACAGTACTGAATATCTCATCGATATTCGCTATATGTACCTGCCAATATGGCTGCTTGTCATCGGGGATATATCGGCTGTGTAATTGTGGAAGCGCGTCCAACGACCGTAATATTGCCCGTTTTATGCGTTCCAGATTCAGACTGCCTCTAAAAAACACGGCGCAACGTACTTGACCATCATGTCTTTTTTGTACAGCATATTGTGCATACTGCGCAATATCCCATGGCTGTGCGTAGAGATGTGGCTGCCGTATCTTGTTAGTAGACTGCCCTGAGTTGTGATGAAGTAGCCGCATTTATATCCTGCCCTTATTGGTTGATTTATGAATAGTGATGCCACATCAATTTTTTCGAATGAGAGTGGCAAATTGTCCATGAACGATTTGTTCCAGCGCTTCTGGCGCAAGAATCACCTGTATGCCGCGGTGTCCCCCACTGATGCCGATACGGTCATATTTTTTGGCACTTTCATCTATATAGACCGGATACGGCTTTTTCATGCCGATTGGAGAGCAGCCTCCCCGCAAATACCCGGTCAGAACCGGAAGCTCTTTTACATGAATCAGTTCCACCCGTTTTTGCCCGGATGCCGCTGCGGCGGCTTTTAAATCCAGTTCCGCCGCCACAGGAATGCAATACACGAACAAGGTTTTGGTGTCCGCACGCGCTACCAGCGTCTTAAAACATTGCTCCAACGTAATAACAGTCACCTGCGCGGCAGCGTGCACACCGCTTAAATCATTTTCATCATATTCATATGTCGCGGTTTCATATGGAATATGCGCGCGATCCAACATGCGCATAACATTTGTTTTCATACCACATTGCTTCTTATAACATAGTAGGGTGGTTCTGCCTCAAAACACACCTAAAGGTGGGGACGAATGTAAAACCTACCAGTTTTCATTATAACACGCACCCGTCTGTTTGCGCAAGAAAAAGCAGGGTCCAAAACACATAGGAGTGCTCTGCCCTGCTTCCTTTTTATCCAGACTTATTGTTTATACGGGAAATCACGCATCATGAAATACTCGCCGCTGCTTGAACCGTCACTGTCTTCAGCATCTTCTTTATCTAACAGGTCGCCAAGCAGCCGCCGATTCTGATCGGCAATGCTGGAACCGGATGTTTTGCGGAGACCGGACGTATTACCATGTTGACGAACAGCCGCCTTTGCCTTAGCTGTTGGTTGGGGTTTTGCATCCGGCTTTGCCTGGGGCGGCATATGTACAAAGGAAGAAATGGGTGCAACAGTGTCAGATGCGGCTGGATAAGTCGGCTGCTCCGGTGCGGAGACTTGTGGCTGCGCTTCAGCCAAGGCATCCCATACAGATTGAGAAACCGGGCGTAAAGGCTGCTGATGGGAACTTGCTACTGGTGCAGCCGCCGGCTTGTTAGTTTCCTGTTCGGGTTTAGAGTTGGACGAATCGATTGGTGCAGGCTGATTAGTGTTATCATACGCAGGCTGGGTCTGCGCGTTTGACCTAACCTGCGGCTCGGACTGTGCTGCTTGTGCCCAATCAGAATCTGTTTTTTCCGCTGTCTGCATCGGCAAAACAGCACTGCCTTTAGGTTGTTGGATATCGCGGCGCTCTGTGGGTTGTTGCGTTGTTTCCAAACCGGTGTATGGTACGGAAGGAGTTTCATTCTCAGTTGTCGGCTTCCAGTTTGCCGGCACAGAAACACCGCTGTCTTCCACTGCCTGCAAAGCAAGCAATAACCGAAAAATTTCGGCGGTACTACGTCCGATGCCGCGCGGATACAGCAGAACCACGCGGATTGTGGCCTGCGGATCTATGATAAAAACACCGCGTACCGGACGAGCTGCACCTTGCGGCAACACACCATACCGTTTTGCAATTACACCGCCATCGTCAGCCACAAGCGGGATGCCGGCAAACGCTGCCGCTCCGCCCGGGGCGCTTTTCTCCAATTCCTTCATCCATGCGGCGTGTGCCTCGCTGGAATCGGGTGAAAATGATAACAGTGCACAGTTTTTTTCGGAAAACTTCTGTTGCATACTGGCCAATGCTTGAAATTCACTTGCACAGACCGGGTTGAATGCGCCCGGATGGCTGAGTAAAATAATCCATTTTCCTTTGAAATCTCTTGGGAAACGGATGATTCCTCGTGTGGATTGTGCTTGAAATTCCGGTGCTTTCTCACCGATTTGTGGCATGGTCATAGTATCCATTGCATATCCTCCTGACATAATGGCAATGTGCTAAACGGCTTGCACGATACATCACTAAGCCACCATTATGATGGCAGCTAGTAATATCGTCTTGAATGATTCCGGCAAAAAAATGACTATCTTGTTTGCCCGCACTGTTTCAGTCTATGCACCAGAAAACAATTTGAGCGCATGATTTGATAAAAAAGCAGGCACATTCACATATTTTATGTAAATGTGCCTGCTTTTAGATGACAAGTACTATTCCTTTACAGTAAAAAGCCGTCTACCGGATCCAGTCCCTCAAATTGCATGTGGTAGTAACGGGCATAGATTCCTTTATTCTTCAGGAGTTCTTGATGATTGCCTCGTTCCATGATACCCTCGTCAGTAATGACGATAATTTCATCTGCGTTTTTGATGGTACTCAAGCGGTGGGCAATTACAATTGTGGTACGATTCTGCGAAAGTTTCTCCAAAGACTGCTGAATGTGCCGTTCGCTCTCATTGTCAAGCGCGGATGTCGCTTCATCCAGGATAAGGACTGGTGGATTTTTCAAAAAGACCCTCGCAATTGAAATCCGTTGTTTCTGCCCGCCAGAGAGACGTACACCGCGCTCGCCTACATAGGTATCATATCCATCCGGCAGGGACAGGATGAATTCATGGATATTGGCATTTTGAGCAGCTTCTTCGATTTCCGCATCAGTAGCGTCAGGATCGCCATATGCAATATTCTCCTTGATAGAGCCCGCAAATAAATACACATCCTGTTGTACCACACCAATAGCATTTCGCAAAGAAGGAAGCGTAACATCGCGGATATCGGTGCCATCAATGGTGATACTCCCCTGACTGACCTCATAAAAACGCGGAAGCAATGAACACAAGGTTGTTTTACCCCCTCCGGACGGTCCAACCAGCGCAATGGTACGTCCCGCCGGAATATGGATATTGATATCCTCCAGCACGTTGCCCTCTTTTGCGGCATAAGCAAAGGAAACATGGTTATAGTCAATTTCTCCAGTTACCTGTTCCAGTGGTTTTGCCGTGGGTTTTTCAACAATCTCGGGCTGGGTCTCCACAACGCCAAGAAACCGCTTGAAGCCCGCATATCCTTTTTGGAACTGCTCTGTGAAATTGATGAGCAGCTCCATGGGATTAACGTAAATATTGATATACAGGGCATAGATGGCAAGATCGGAAATGCGGAGTGTGTGTCGCGCGATAAAGAAACCTCCCGCCACCAATACGACAACATACAGCATTCCCTCAAAAAAGATATTGCCTGCAAAATATCGCCCCATAGCGGTATAACTATCGACTTTGGAAAGAAAAAAGTGGTGGTTACTCTTATCAAATTTTCGCTTTTCCACATCCTCATTTGCAAAGGATTTGACCACGCGAATACCAGATAAACTGTCCTGAACCTGCGAATTGATGCCGGAAATCTTTACACGGTTATCGTAAAACACAGCGCGCATTTTTCGGTTCTGATGAAAAGAAAAAAGCACCATCAACAAACTGACACCCATCAAAATGAACGTCATTGGCACATTGATGGTAAGCAGTATGATAAATGCACCCAACATTTTTAGTGCCGAAATGAACAGGTTCTCGGGACCGTGGTGTGCAAGCTCCGAAATGTCGAACAAATCGGAAACCAGCTTGGAAATCATATCGCCCGTGTTGTTTTTATCATAATAGGAAAATGAAAGACGCTGTAAATGATAGAACAGGTCGCGGCGCATATCGCTTTCCATACGGGCGCCCATGATATGTCCCCATGAAGTGATGTAATATTGACAGAAATACCGCAGGACATACATACCGACCAACGCCAGGCAGACAACGCCGATGGCCTGCATAATCTGGTTTGGGCTTTTGATGAACACGGTGTGTGCTAAATAACTTAAAATTAAAGGAAATGCCAGGTCAACCAATGAAGCCAACACCGCGCAGAGCAGATCGGTATAGAACAGTTTCCGATAGGGTTTATAATAGGATAAAAACTTTTTTAAAATGTGCATCGATGCCTCATCCTCTTTCTCTCTTTTTCATTCTTTATTGTCTTTCAAGTTGTTTTATAAAAATGCATTAGTTAAACAAATCGTTCATTTGTTCGGCAATCGCTTCCGCGCGTCTTTTTGTAGCGGCGGCATCCACAGAAAAGATGCCGTTTGTTTCTGTAAGCACATCGCCCTGTTTGGCACCCATAGGCAGACAGCTTTTGAGTACATCACGCATTTTGCCGCCGCTGCCTTCCAGTACGGCAAACGTGCCTTCGAACCGGTCAATGATATATTGCTTCATGCTGCATTCTCCGTTTTGACCGTCATATTTTCGCCATCAGTCTGCATCACGATCGTTCCCTGTTCATCCGTGCGATAAAGCTGTACGCCTGCCGCACGCAGCCGGTCAAGAACCGGCAGATTCGGCAAACCGTATTTGTTGTCTTTCCCAACGCTGATAATGCCGTAACGCGGTGAGACAGCTTGCAGAAAGGACGGGGATGTCGCCGTTTTACTGCCGTGGTGTCCAACTTTCAGCACATCTGCACTTAAATCTTCCCCTGTTGCAAGCATATCTGTCTCGGAAGCAATTGGTGCGTCGCCGGTAAATAGAAATGATCGGTTCTTAAATTGCAGTTTCAACACAATAGACATGTCATTTGTGTCACTGTATTCTTTCACTGGCCCTTTGATGGTGAAGGACGCTCCGCCCAGCGTATACCGGTCGTTGGCCTTGGCACGCAGCACTTTTACCTTTCGGTTTTTGATTGCGGTGACAAGCCGTTGAAAAGTTTGTGTGTTGGCGGTCGCGTCGGTCATAATGGCATTTTGCACCGACAGTTTCTGCACCACATTAACCAACCCACCTGTATGATCC
>NZ_JBDNLG010000009.1:0-52524 GCF_047718355.1 Ethanoligenens sp. | reverse complement strand
GTATATATTCTGTAAAGCCACAGGTACAGAATGTAATAAAAAAGATTTTACCGTTTTTGCTTAACACCGATACAATTACAATCTAGGCCGCCCCATATAAAAGATCCCCCAACCGTATGATTGTACGATTGGGGGATCTTGACATTTATAGTTATTGCTTATAGAAAAATGAGATATTAGTCTTTAACAGCAGTAACCATACCGGAACCGACTGTGCGGCCACCCTCACGGATGGAGAAACGCAGACCTACTTCGATAGCAATCGGAGTAATCAGTTCCACATCCATGGCAACATTGTCGCCAGGCATGCACATCTCGGTACCTTCCGGCAACTCCACGACACCAGTCACGTCCGTGGTACGGAAGTAGAACTGTGGGCGATAGTTGTTGAAAAATGCTGTGTGACGGCCGCCCTCTTCTTTGGAAAGGACATAGACCTGACCAGAAAATTTGGTGTACGGATGGATCGTGCCCGGTTTGCAAAGAACCTGACCGCGTTCCACGTCTGCACGCTGCACACCGCGAAGCAATGCGCCAACGTTGTCGCCGGCCTCAGCAAAGTCAAGCACTTTACGGAACATTTCCAAACCGGTAACGGTGGTTTTCTTCCGTTCGGTGGTAAGACCGATGATCTCAACTTCTTCGCCGACTTTAATTTGTCCACGCTCCACACGACCGGTGGCAACAGTACCACGACCGGTAATGGTGAAGACATCTTCAACAGGCATCAAAAACGGCAGATCGCTCTTCCGTTCCGGAGTCGGGATATATTCATCGACTGCATCCATCAAGTCCAGAATGCATTTGTATTCTGGAGCGTTGGGATCGGTGGATGTGCTCTCAAGAACCTGCAGAGCAGAGCCTTTGATGATTGGCACATCGTCGCCCGGGAAGTCATAGTTGGAAAGCAACTCGCGCACTTCCATCTCGACAAGGTCGAGCAGTTCCGGATCGTCAACCTGATCAACTTTGTTCATGAACACAACGATATACGGCACGCCAACATTGCGGGCCAGCAGGATGTGCTCACGGGTCTGCGGCATGGGGCCATCGGCAGCGGACACAACAAGGATTGCACCGTCCATCTGCGCGGCACCGGTAATCATATTTTTAACATAGTCGGCATGACCCGGGCAGTCAACGTGAGCATAATGCCGTTTTTCGGTTTCATACTCAATGTGTGCCGTGTTAATGGTGATACCGCGCTCCCGCTCTTCCGGAGCCTTGTCAATCTGATCATATGCCTGATATTGCGCGTCGCCTTTCAAGCCCAACACCTTGGTGATTGCAGCTGTCAAGGTAGTTTTACCATGATCGACGTGACCAATGGTACCAATGTTGACATGCGGTTTTGTTCTCTCGTATTTCGCTTTTGCCATGTGAGTTTGTCCTCCTTTTATTCTTACAAATCAAGCAGTAACTTTCGACCCAAATTTATAGATTCATTTTAGCAACTCGGGCAGTGAAATGCAAGCAAAAATCACGTTAGGAGTGAATTCATTCCCCTTTTTTGTTGCGGGCAGTGATAATCTTCTCCTGCACACTTTTCGGAACTTCTGCATAATGATCCGGTTCCATCGAATACTGACCACGCCCTTGTGTTTTAGAACGCAAGTCAGTCGAGTAACCAAACATTTCCGCCAAAGCCACAAATGCAGTGATTTGCTGCATGCCATTGCGGGATTCCATGCCTTGGATCTGTCCGCGACGGGAGTTCAAGTCGCCAATAACATCGCCCATATATTCTTCTGGCACGACAACGACCACTTTCATCAACGGTTCCAACAAAACGGGATCAGCTTTACGCATACCCTCTTTAAAAGCCATGGAAGCAGCGATTTTAAATGCCATTTCCGAAGAGTCAACTTCGTGGTAGGAACCGTCATACAGTGTTACTTTAACATCGACCACATTGTAGCCGGCAAGCACACCCGTCTGCATGGCACCTCGGATACCAGAATCAACCGCCGGAATATATTCCTTGGGGATTGCGCCGCCCACGATTCCATTCACAAATTCGTAGCCCTTACCGGACTCGTTCGGCTCCATCTTGATCTTGACATGACCATACTGACCACGTCCACCAGATTGGCGCGCATATTTATTGTCGATGTCGACAGTTTTGCGAATGGTCTCTTTATACGCAACTTGGGGAGCGCCTACGTTGGCCTCCACTTTAAACTCGCGAAGCATACGATCAACGATGATTTCCAAATGGAGCTCACCCATACCAGCGATGATCGTTTGCCCGGTTTCCTCATCCGTATAGGTTTTAAATGTCGGGTCTTCTTCAGCCAGCTTAGCAAGTGCGATACCCATCTTTTCCTGACCGGCTTTCGTTTTCGGCTCAATAGCCACACGAATAACCGGGTCAGGGAATTCCATGGATTCCAGAATAACCGGATGCTTCTCATCGCAAAGTGTATCACCAGTCGTAGTGTTTTTCAAACCAACTGCGGCGGCGATATCACCCGCGTATACCGTATCCAAGTCCTGACGATGGTTGGCGTGCATCTGAAGGATACGCCCCATGCGCTCGTCGTTGTCTTTAGTAGAGTTATAGACGGTAGAACCTGCGTTTACTGTGCCCGAATAGACACGGAAAAAGCAGAGTTTCCCAACAAACGGGTCGGTCGCAATTTTAAACGCCAGCGCAGAAAACGGTTCATCGTCTGACGCGTGGCGGTCTGTTTCCTCATCCGTGCCGGGAAGAGTACCTTTGATGGCTGGAATATCGGTCGGTGCCGGCATGTAGTCGATCACAGCATCAAGTAATTTCTGCACACCTTTGTTCTTATAGGAAGTACCGCAGGTGACAGGTACGATCTCGTTGCTGATAGTCGCTTTGCGCAGCGCCTGTTTCAGTTCTTCTTTGGAAATTTCCTGGTTTTCCAGGTATTTTTCCATGAGTCCTTCGTCGGTCTCTACTATGGCTTCCACCATGGCATGGCGGTATTCTTCAGCTTTCTCTCTCAAGTCGGCCGGAATTTCCTCCACGCGCATGTCCTTGCCCAAATCGTCATAATAGACATCAGCATTCATCTCCATAAGGTCGATGATGCCTTTGAAGGTATCTTCGGAACCGATAGGAAGCTGGATGGGAACAGCGTTGCATTTCAAGCGGTCAAGCATCTGCTCAATGCAGCTATAGAAATCAGCGCCCATGGTATCCATCTTGTTGATATAGACCATGCGGGGAACATTGTATTTGTTTGCTTGATGCCACACCGTCTCAGACTGCGGTTCCACGCCGCCTTTGGCAGCCAGCACGGTAACCGAGCCGTCCAAAACACGCAAGGAACGTTCCACCTCAACGGTGAAATCCACGTGCCCCGGTGTATCGATGATATTGATACGATGATCCTTCCAGAAACAGGTCGTTGCAGCAGACGTAATGGTAATACCACGTTCCTGCTCCTGCTCCATCCAGTCCATCGTCGCCTCACCTTCGTGAACCTCGCCGATTTTATGCGTGATACCTGTATAAAACAGGATACGTTCGGTCGTGGTGGTTTTTCCGGCGTCGATGTGGGCCATTATGCCAATATTGCGGGTCTTTTCAAGGGATACTTGTCTTGGCATAGCGTCCTCCTTTCGTTCTTCCTTCGATTATGCAAGGCCACAAAACAGGAGATTACCACCTGTAATGTGAGAAAGCCTTATTGGCTTCAGCCATTTTATGGGTGTCTTCCTTCTTCTTCACGGAGTTACCAACATTGTTGATAGCATCCATAATTTCGTTGGCAAGACGTTCCCGCATGGTTTTTTCGCTACGAGCGCGCGAATAAGTGGTCAGCCACCGCAAGCCCAAAGTCTGGCGGCGTTCTGGACGCACTTCCATTGGAACCTGATAGGTAGCACCGCCCACACGACGGGCTTTGACTTCCAAAACCGGCATGATATTTTCCATTGCAGCTTCAAAAGCCTCAAGGGCATCTTTCCCGGTTTTTTCCTTGATGATTTCGAAAGCGTCATATACGATTCTCTGTGCAACGCCCTTTTTCCCATCAACCATAATATTGTTGATGAGTCTGGTGACCAGCTTAGAATGATAAAGCGGATCGGGCAGGACATCCCTCATAGAAACGGAGCCTCTTCTTGGCACTTCGCTTCCCTCCTTCACATAATGAATTCACAGGTACTCGAAAGCGGTAGAAAATCTACCCTTTCGCGGTGCGGCAAAGGCGTTTCGATACAAGGGATGGCTTGCGCGCCCTGTATATAAAAACTGCCCTGCTTGGCACTTGTTACGTTCAAATTACTTCTTGGCCGCTCCGGCTGCTGCTCCCGGCTTCGGGCGTTTTGCGCCGTACTTGGAACGGGACTGCATACGCTTTGCGACGCCCTGCGCGTCAAGCGTACCGCGGATGATGTGGTAACGCACACCAGGCAAATCCTTGACACGACCGCCGCGGATCAACACCACACTATGCTCTTGCAGGTTGTGGCCGATACCGGGGATATACGACGTGACTTCGATGCCGTTCGTCAGACGAACCCTCGCAATTTTGCGAAGCGCCGAGTTCGGCTTCTTTGGTGTCATGGTCTTGACTGCCGTGCACACACCGCGCTTTTGAGGCGACTCCTGGTCAATGGCGACGTGCTTTTTGGTGTTTAGACCTTTTAAAAGCGCCGGCGCCTTCGCCTTTTTAATAGAGACCTCTCTGCCTTTGCGCACCAACTGATTAAAGGTTGGCATATTGCACCTCCTCATAGAATAGTTGTCTGCGGCATGGAAACAATGCCCACAACAGGGAAAACGGGCACTTGCCCGTCTGTTTTCCAGCACACATGCAGAGGCGACCGTGCTTTGCAACATGGCCGCCCACACAAGTACTCATTATATCATGCTATTTGGCATACTGTCAAGCATTTCCCTATCAGAACTGTAATTTTTCGCATTTCGATAATAGGAATCCAATCCCGACGTCTGCCATACGTTCTCTTATCGCACAAACAGTAATGCCTGTTACGCTTCCTCGTCCGGCTCAATTTCCACATCACGATAGCACTTCATGCCGGTACCGGCCGGGACCAGTTTGCCGATAATGACGTTTTCTTTCAAGCCCAACAACGGATCTACCTTGCCTTTGATGGCTGCATCGGTCAACACGCGCGTTGTCTCTTGGAAAGACGCAGCGGACAGCCATGATTCGGTTGCAAGGGACGCTTTGGTAATGCCAAGCAGTGTAGCGCTGGCAGTTGCCTGGCGCAGATCTTTTTCACCGGCTTCGATGTGGGCGCGCACTTTGGCGTTTTCCGCATCCAATTCCATGCGATCGATCAACACACCCGGCAGCAACTCTGTATCGCCTTCGTCTTCAACCCGCAACTTGCGCATCATCTGACGCACGATGACCTCAATATGCTTATCGTTGATATCCACGCCCTGCATCCGGTAGACGCGCTGTACTTCCTGTATCAAATAATCCTGCACACCTTTAGCACCTTTGATTGCCAAAATATCATGCGGATTTACCGAACCCTCCGTAAGCAAGTCACCCGCTTGTACGCGCTGGCCCTCGACCACATGAATGCGCGAACCATACGGTACAGAGTAAGAGCGGACATCATTTTGTTCTGCATCGGTCACGTTAACCGACCGACCACGTTTATCCTCGTGTAAACTGACGATACCTTCGATTTCGGATATGATTGCAAGATGTTTTGGTTTACGCGCCTCAAATAGTTCCTCGACACGCGGAAGACCCTGTGTGATATCCTCAGCGCTTGCGATACCGCCGGTATGGAATGTACGCATGGTCAACTGCGTACCGGGTTCACCGATGGACTGTGCGGCAATAATCCCAGCAGCTTCACCCACACATACCGCCTCGCCGTTGGCAAGGTTCGCACCGTAACAGCGCGCACAAACACCATGCTTTGCGCCGCAGGTCAACACCGAACGAATCCTAACTTCCGTGAGTCCGGATTTGACAATCTTAGCCGCAGCCGCATCATTGATCATCGTATCGCGGTCAGCCAGCAATTCGCCCGAGATTGGGTCGTGGATATCCTCTGAAGGATACCGGCCTACCAGACGATCCGTCAAAGGCTCAATCATCTCGTTGCCGTCTTTGATAGCGTAAACTTCAATGCCCTCATGTGTCCCGCAGTCTTCCTCACGGATAATAACTTCCTGAGAAACATCAACCAACCGGCGGGTCAAATAGCCCGAGTCGGCGGTACGAAGCGCGGTATCAGCCAAACCTTTGCGCGCACCGCGGGAAGACACGAAATATTCCAGAATATTCAAGCCTTCGCGGTAGTTGGCGCGAATCGGAACCTCGATCGTGCGGCCGGATGTGTTGGCGATCAAACCGCGCATACCGGCGAGCTGACGAATCTGGTTGAACGAACCACGGGCACCTGAATTGGCAAACATATAAATTGGGTTAAAACGATCCAGATTGTCATTGAGCGCATTGGCAACCTTTTTGGTCGTCTCATCCCAAATTTTAATGACATTGTCAAAACGTTCTTCGTCGGAATACAAACCGCGGCGGAATTTTTTCAGGACATTTTCGATTTTCGCTTCCGCCTCGTCAATCAATTCTTTTTTCTGCGGCGGAATGGTTGCGTCACAAACCGCAATGGTCAAGGCGCTGCGGGTAGAATATTTGTAGCCCTGTGACTTAATGCGGTCAAGCACCGCAGCGGTAACCGACGTACCATGCACTTTAATGCATTTTTCAATAATTTTGCCCAATTCCTTTTTGCCGGCCAAGAACGCAATTTCCAAGTCCAACTCGTGTCCTTCTTGCGTGCGGTCTACATAGCCAAGATCCTGCGGAATGGGAGTATTGAAAATAATACGGCCGACCGTTGCATCAATAATGCGTGTAGCAGGTTTGCTATTCACTTTTCCGCTCACACGTACCTTAATAGGCGCATGCAGCCCCACGACACCCTCGGCATAGGCCATCAGTGCCTCATTCTTGTCGCGGAAAACTTTATTTTCACCCGGTTCATTGGGTTTGATAAGTGTCAGATAATAGGAACCAAGCACCATATCCTGCGTCGGCACCGTTACTGGACGACCGTCAGACGGTTTGAGCAAGTTGTTTGCGGCCAGCATCAAAAATCGAGCTTCCGCCTGCGCCTCAGTGGAGAGCGGCACATGCACAGCCATCTGGTCACCATCAAAGTCGGCATTGTATGCCGTGCAAGCCAATGGGTGCAGTTTGAGTGCGCGACCTTCAACAAGAACCGGTTCAAACGCCTGTATACCCAGACGGTGCAAAGTCGGCGCGCGGTTGAGCAGTACGGGATGTCCTTTTATGACTTCCTCAAGCGCATCGAACACTTCATTCTTGGCACGCTCGACCATTTTGCGAGCGCTCTTAATATTGCTGGCAGTACCGGTCTCGACCAGACGCTTCATTACAAATGGCTTGAACAGTTCAAGAGCCATTTCTTTGGGCAGACCACACTGGTACAATTTGAGTTCAGGACCAACGACGATAACCGAACGGCCAGAGTAATCAACACGTTTGCCCAACAGGTTCTGGCGGAAACGACCCTGCTTCCCTTTCAGCATATCAGAAAGGGATTTGAGCGGGCGGTTGTTCGGACCGGTAACAGGGCGACCGCGGCGGCCGTTATCAATTAGCGCATCTACAGCTTCCTGCAGCATACGTTTTTCGTTACGCACGATAATATCCGGTGCCCCAAGCTCCAACAGTCGTTTGAGCCGGTTGTTCCGGTTGATAACCCGGCGGTACAGGTCATTTAAGTCGGATGTGGCAAACCGGCCACCGTCAAGCTGCACCATCGGGCGCAGATCGGGTGGGATAACCGGCACCACGTCGAGAATCATCCACTCCGGTCGATTACCGGAATTACGGAATGCTTCCACGACTTCCAGGCGCTTGAGAATACGGACTTTTTTCTGGCCGGAGGAGGTTTTTAATTCCGCCTTTAATTCGTCGCCCAACTTGTTGAGATCGATCTCGGCCAGCAGTTCTTTAACGCACTCGGCGCCCATACCAGCTTTGAAATCGTCTTCATATTTTTCCCGCATGTCGCGGTATTCTTTTTCGGTGAGCAACTGCTTCTTTTCAAGTGGCGTATTGCCGGGATCTACCACAATATAGGACGCAAAATACAGCACCTTTTCCAGCAAACGGGGCGACAGGTCAAGGATCAGTCCCATGCGGGACGGAATGCCTTTGAAATACCAAATGTGGGAAACCGGTGCGGCCAGCGCGATGTGGCCCATACGTTCACGGCGCACCTTGGAGCGAGTGACTTCCACGCCGCACCGCTCGCAAATCTTGCCCTTATAACGGATACGCTTATATTTGCCGCAATGGCATTCCCAATCCTTTGTCGGCCCAAAAATGCGTTCGCAGAACAGACCGTCCCGCTCCGGCTTCAGGGTACGATAATTGATGGTTTCCGGTTTTTTGACTTCCCCATGGGACCACTCCAAAATTTTATCCGGCGAGGCAAGACCGATCTTGATGGTATCGAAAACATTGAATTCCAAATTGCGCCGTCCCCTTCCCAGTTATGCTGACTGATTGAACCGATTCGTACAATAATCTGGTTCTCTTACATGCAGTCTGTACGGCAGTCCCACCGTCACAAAGTGCAATATTCTCGTTTATTTTCCGTCCAATGATTATGGGCAGTATGGGTTAACTGCATGGAAATAGCTGTGCGAACAAACTTACGCGTCGTCGTGGCTGTCATCCGTATTCAGTATGGAAAAATCAAGGGTGTCGGCATCTGTCGATTCCGCATCCGCCTCCGGTTCCCCGATCTTGAAGCTTGCTTCCAGTTCACTGTCTACAGCCACATCAGAAAATGCTTGATCGTCCACACGTCCCAGCCCAATATCGTCATCGTCAAAGTTGTCTTTCAGATCGATTTCCTCATGATTCTTGTCGAGCACTTTCATATCAAGACCCAGCGACTGGAGCTCTTTGATAAGCACCTTAAACGCTTCCGGAACACCCGGGCGCGGTACGTTCTGTCCTTTGACGATAGCTTCGTAAGTTTTCACACGGCCAACCACATCATCGGATTTAACCGTTTGGATCTCCTGCAAGGTATAGGCCGCCCCATAAGCCTCCAGCGCCCAGACCTCCATCTCGCCAAAACGCTGTCCGCCGAACTGGGCTTTACCACCAAGCGGCTGCTGCGTAACCAGCGAATACGGACCTGTGGAACGGGCATGGATTTTATCATCGACCAGATGGGCCAGTTTAAGGAAGTACATATAGCCAACAGTGACGGGATTGTCGAATGCATCGCCGGTACGACCGTCGTAAAGCTGGCATTTGCCGTCTTCGCGCAATCCAGCCTCCCGCAGGCAGTCGGCAATATCCCCTTCATGCGCGCCATCGAAAACCGGCGTCATGATTTTCCAGCCCAGTGCCTTGGCGGCATATCCGAGATGCACTTCCAACACCTGCCCGATGTTCATACGGGAAGGCACGCCCAGCGGATTGAGCACAATATCAAGCGGGGTACCGTCCGGCAGGAACGGCATATCTTCTGCGGGCAGAATGCGGGAAACGACACCCTTGTTGCCATGACGTCCGGCCATCTTGTCGCCCACGCTGATCTTACGCTTTTGAGCGATGTAGCAACGCACCACCATGTTCACGCCCGGATTCAGTTCTTCGCTGTTTTCACGGGTGAAGACTTTCATATCCACCACGATGCCATACTCACCATGCGGCACACGCAGGGACGTATCGCGCACCTCGCGTGCTTTTTCACCGAAGATAGCGCGCAGCAGACGTTCCTCAGCGGTCAACTCAGTCTCGCCTTTCGGAGTGACCTTGCCCACAAGGATATCGCCCGCGTGTACTTCGGCGCCGACACGAATGATACCGCGTTCATCCAAATCACGCAGCGCATCCTCGCCCACGTTCGGGATATCACGGGTAATTTCTTCAGGCCCCAGCTTGGTGTCGCGCGCTTCAAGCTCGTATTCCTCAATATGAATGGACGTATATACATCATCCATGACCAAGTGTTCGTTAAGCAGGACAGCATCTTCGTAGTTGTAGCCTTCCCACGTCATGAACCCAATCAAAACATTGCGTCCCAGTGCGATCTCGCCTTGACTGGTGGAAGGGCCATCCGCCAACACCTGCTTTTTGACCACACGTTCACCACGGTGGACGATCGGGTGTTGGTTAAAGCAGGTGCCCTGATTGGAACGCAGGAATTTGATGAGGTGATAATTGTCCAGACGGCCGGAATCGGTGCGGATGACCACTTCTGTAGCCGTCACACGTTCAACCACGCCTTCTTCTTTGGCAAGCACACACACACCGGAATCGACTGCGGCTTTATATTCCATACCGGTGCCGACGATGGGCGAATCTGTGCGCAGCAGCGGAACGGCCTGCCGCTGCATGTTTGAACCCATCAATGCACGGTTGGCGTCATCATTCTCAAGGAACGGAATCATTGCCGTGGCGACAGAAACCACCATCTTAGGCGACACATCCATAAAATCGATTTTTTCCCGTTCGATTTCCAGAATTCCATCGCGGTGACGAGCGGCAACTTTGGGACGTGCAAATCGGCCTTCCTCGTCAAGCGGTTCATTTGCCTGCGCGACCGTGTAGCCATCTTCCACATCGGCAGTCATATAGACCACCTCGTTGGTGACAACCCCGTTCTCTTTATTCACCTTGCGATAAGGCGCTTCAATGAATCCATATTCGTTAATGCGCGCAAACGAAGCCAAATAGGAAATCAAACCAATGTTCGGGCCTTCAGGGGTCTCGATCGGGCACATGCGTCCATAATGCGTGTAATGCACATCACGAACCTCGAATCCCGCGCGGTCACGGGACAGACCGCCCGGTCCAAGGGCAGACAGGCGGCGTTTGTGCGTTAATTCCGCCAGTGGGTTGGTCTGATCCATAAACTGCGACAATGGTGAAGATCCAAAAAATTCTTTAATGGATGCCATAACGGGGCGGGAATTGATGATCGACTGCGGCGTGATAGTATCAATATCCTGCGACTGGAGGTTCATACGCTCGCGGATGACACGTTCCATGCGGGAAAATCCAATGCGGAACTGGTTTTGGAGCAGTTCACCCACACTGCGGATACGGCGGTTGCCCAAATGGTCGATATCGTCAATCACGCCGATGTCGTTGGCAAGATTGTTCAGGTAATTAATGGAGGAGAAAATATCGTCAACAATGATATGCTTGGGTATCAAGTCGTCCATGCGCTCCGCAACAGCGTTTTTCAGTGCATCTTCGCCCTCGCAGGTATCAAGGATCTCCCGCAATACGGAAAAGCGGACTTTTTCCCGAATACCGCAGGTCTCCGGGTCAAACGGCAGAAATGCCGCGGCATCCACCATTCCGTTGGAAATCACCTTGACTTCGCGATCCAGCACCTGCACAAAAGCAGTATCCACACCCGCACGCTCAATCTCCATTGCCTTCGCGCGATTGAGAGTATCGCCTGCGTCGGCTATAATCTCACCAGTAAGCGGGTTCGCAAGAGGACGGGAAAGCGTACACCCTGCAAGACGGTTGCCAATGGCCAGTTTCTTATTGTATTTGTATCGTCCCACGCGCGAAAGATCATACCGGCGGGGGTCGAAGAACAGTGTGTTAATATGGGTCTGGGCACTCTCCACTGTGGGCGGTTCACCTGGACGCAACTTGCGGTAGACCTCCATCAAACCTTCTTCGATAGATTTGGTGTTGTCTTTTTCAATAGAACTCTTGATACGGTCATCGTCACCAAAAAAGTCAAGGATCTCGGCATCAGAACCAAGTCCCAGCGCACGGACGAACACCGTAACCGGAATCTTGCGGTTTTTATCGATGCGCACATAGAACACATCATTGGAATCGGTCTCGTATTCAAGCCACGCACCGCGGTTCGGTATAACGGTGGCAGAAAAGAGCTTTTTCCCAGTTTTGTCGTGCTGCATTCCATAATACACACCAGGCGAACGCACAAGTTGGGAAACAATCACACGTTCCGCGCCGTTAATAACAAACGTGCCGCTGTCGGTCATCAGCGGGAAATCTCCCATGAAGATTTCCTGTTCCTTCACTTCGCCGGTCTCGCGGTTGATTAGGCGTGCACGCACCCGCATGGGGGCTGCGTACGTGGCATCGCGCTCTTTGCACTCTTCAATGCCGTACTTTGGCTGGTTTTCTATTGTATAATCTACAAAATCGAGCACAAGGTTCCCGGTAAAATCAGTGATGGCAGATACGTCTTTAAATACCTCTTTTAAACCTTCGCCGAGAAACCACTGGTAAGAATTTTTTTGCACTTCGATGAGGTTTGGCATATCCAGCACCTCATTGATCTGCGCAAAGCTCATGCGGACGTTCTTGCCAAGCTGCACAGGCTTTACATTCACCATATATTCTACCACTCCATTCATTTGATTGACTTCAGTCGCGCAAAAACCGCTGTGACATCGTTTTGAGACAAGCACTTTGCGGAAAAGAAAGGTCTGCAAATAACATGCAGGACTATTGAACATTGAAAACACATATGCTATAATGTCTATGTCAGATACGTAAATGGAACATATGCTGAAAAAGCCATTAAGATACAGTACTATATTATACAACCATTTATAATGGCTGTCAACTCTTTCTTTGCATAAAACAGCATAAATATCATATGAAATGGGCAATGCCCACGGGAAGCAAATTTTTCTTTCCGTGGGCATTTTTATATCTGCATACACCTGCCGAACAAAAAACAAAGCCCATCAATGCAGCAGGGAAAATATGATGGGTTTCATATCATTATCACTTGACGTATGCATTAGAATGGCTTAATATAGAATTCATAAACAACACCTTTTCAGTATACCATAACCGTTCGGAAACAAACTTCCTATTCAATATCCCAGTGAACAAGCAGGAGGACAACATGACTGTGAAAGAAACCTATGCCATTACAGGTATGAGTTGTGCCGCGTGCTCCGCACGCATCGAAAAGAAGCTCAACGGGCTGGATGGCGTGACTGCCGCAGTCAATCTTGCCACCGAAAAAGCGACTGTAGAATTTGACCCCGAAAAAACCAGCACGACATCTATTATCAAAGCCGTCAAAGCCATCGGCTATGGCGCTATCAAGGAAGACGCGCATTCGGCGGACAAGGAAAAACATGCGCGAAATCGGCAACTGCGCATACTCAAAATCACTCTGGCAGCATCCATTGTTCTAACCGCTCCGTTTGTTATCAGTATGATACTTGAAATGCTGGGGCTCCACGGCTTGCAAAGTCCCATTCTCCAATTATTGCTGGGAACCATCGTTCAGCTTGGTATTGGCTGGCGGTTCTACAAAAACGCATTTCTTGCGCTCCGCTCGCGCAGCGCAAACATGGACGTGCTCGTCGCACTTGGCACCTCTGCCGCCTATCTGTTCAGTGTGTACAATGTCATTTGGGTATGGCCCCATACCCAAATGACTGGGATGAACGTGGGCATGCCCCATCTGTATTTTGAGACGTCGTCTGTCATTATCACACTCATTCTGCTTGGAAAATATTTTGAGGCGGCGGCCAAGAACCGAACCGGCGACGCCATCAAAAAGCTGATGGGCTTACAGGCCAAAACCGCACGTGTATTGCGTGACGGTGAAACATGTGACATCCCTGTAGCGGACGTGGTCGCGGGCGACACAGTACTCGTCCGTCCCGGTGAAAAAATACCGGTAGATGGAAGAATACTGGAAGGCAATTCGGCGGTGGATGAATCCATGGTAACCGGTGAGAGCCTTCCGGTAGACAAAACTATAGGCGATGCCGTCATCGGCGCAACCATCAATAAATTTGGTACTTTCCGATTCGAAGCCACGCGCGTAGGCAAAGACGCGGCATTGGCACAAATTATTAAAATGGTTGAGGATGCACAAGGCTCCAAGGCGCCCATCCAAAAAATCGCGGATAAAATATCAGGGATCTTTGTCCCGGTTGTGCTTGGCATCGCGCTTATCACCTTTCTGTTACATTTTCTAATCACACGGGACTTTACGTCTGCTATCATCAGCGCCGTGGCGGTGCTGGTCATCGCCTGCCCTTGTTCGCTGGGCCTCGCCACACCGACTGCAATCATGGTGGGCACAGGCATTGGCGCATCTGCCGGCATCCTGTTTAAGGGGGGCGAATTTCTGGAGACCGCCGGAAAAATCAACACCATTGTGCTGGATAAAACAGGCACAGTCACCAAAGGACGCCCTGAGGTGACCGATGTTGTCCCATTTGGCCTCACGGAATCAGAGGCCCTGCGGCTTGCAGGCGCTGCCGAGAAAAATTCCGAACACCCACTCGGGCAGGCCATTGTTGAAGCCGCTTCCAAACAGGCAGTCCTCCCCTACCCCGATGCGTTTGAAGCTGTACCAGGCAAGGGAATTATAGCCATGGTGGAACAACGCCATCTGCTGGTGGGCACCCGTTCGCTCATACGTGAGGCGGGGCTGGACATTTCTGCTGCTACGACCATCATGGAAGGTTTTGAGAAAGACGGCAAAACCGCTATGCTGCTTGCCAATGAAAAACAGGTTCTCGCTGTGATCGCGGTAGCCGATACCATCAAGGATGGCTCAAAACAGGCTGTCGAGCAACTTCACGCAATGGGGATAGACGTCTATATGCTCACTGGCGACAACACCCGCACCGCCGCCGCCATCGCCAAACAAGCTGGCATCACTCATGTGACGGCAGAAGTTCTGCCGGAAAATAAGGCAAGCGTGGTTGAAAATCTGCGCAAACAGGGTAAAATAGTAGCTATGGTAGGCGATGGCATCAACGATGCACCCGCTTTGGTTACTGCCGACATTGGCATCGCCATGGGAACCGGTACCGATATTGCCATCGAGGCCGCCGATATCACCTTGATACGCGGCAATCTGGAATCCATCCCGCAGACCATAGAGTTATCACGCCGCACCATGCGCAAGATTCGGCAAAATCTGTTCTGGGCATTGTTTTACAATGCCGTGGGCATCCCATTTGCCGCACTCGGGTTTCTCAACCCCATGATTGCAGGCGCTGCCATGGCATTCAGCTCCGTCTCAGTCGTAACCAATTCTCTCAGCCTGCGGCGGTATAAGCCCACGGCGAGATGAATGCAAACCAATCTGCTGTATCTGCATACAGGTTTAAACGAGGGTTTATCTTAACAAGGAGGTATTTTATATGAAAATCAAAGAGGATATCACAGTCAATGGTATGAGCTGTAAGCATTGTGTCAAAGCGGTGTCCGAGGCAGTTAAGGATCTTGATGGCGTCAAAAAAGTGAAAGTCGATTTGGAAGACAAGCGTGCCACAGTGGAATATGACGACCAGAAGGTCAATCTTGAAACCATCAAAGCCGCCATCACAGAAGCAGGATACACCGCCGTCTGATTTTTTGCTTACCCAATTTTGCGTACACAGCATAAGGACTCTGGTACAATACAGCAAAAGGTGATATACTGTGGACAATTTATTACAAGGAGTGAACGATATGCTGAAACCTGAAATCCAAGCCTTGATCGAGGATCAAGTCAATTATGAGTTCTTTTCTGCTTACATCTACCTTGGCATTCACGTGTATTACGCGGACAAAAATCTAAACGGATTTGCCAACTGGTTTCAAATCCAGACCCAGGAGGAACGTGACCACGCCATGTTGATGGTGCAATACCTGCTCAACAACGGCGCAACTGTCAAGCTTCCAGAGGTACATGCCGTCGTTTCCCAATACAAAACGTTCGACGCGCCGCTGAAAGCCGCATACGAGCATGAATTAGCAGTCACTTCCCGCATTCATAACATCTATGATGCCGCTTTAGCCGCCAAGGATTTCCGTACCACACAGTTCTTAGACTGGTTTGTCAAAGAACAGGGTGAAGAGGAAAAAAACATAGAAGATGTCATCAAGCGATATGACTTATTCGCCAACGACACCAAAGGGCTTTACAGCCTGGATGCGGAATTGGCAACACGCATTTATACACCGCCTACGCTGGTCCTATAAACTGTTTTTCACACAGAAAGCCCGTCCGGAAAACCGGACGGGCTTTCTGTTAAGGTCATAATGCTTCCGCTGGCTCTGCGGCCTTCCGCCGAGCAAATCAGTATAGCAAAGATTCTGACCAAAAAAGAGGAGGAGAAGAAACGACGCATTCTGAGCATAAAAATGTAATGTGTGCGTAAATCAATTGCGTATTTTTGAAATCAACCTCAAGACCTCCAGATAGAGCCAAACCAGTGTTAAAATGATTCCAAACCCGAAATACCATTCCATATATTTTGGAACCCCGTATTTCTCTGCGTCGGTGATATTTTGAAAATCCAAAAAGAAATTAAGAGAAGCGATAAAAACAATAACAATGCTCACCAGGACGCCAATCCAACCGGTGTCATTCAAAAATGGGACTTGATAGTTGAAAAACCTCATGATAAGATCAATCACATAAATAGCGGCAACTCCACCGGTAGCTGTTAAGACGACAGTACGGAACCGACGTGTAACTTTTATCAATCCAGCCCGAAAACAAAACAGGCTAATACCCAAAATGGCCACCGTCATTACAATGGCATCGAATACGATTCCGTTGTAAAGACCCGCGTAGATTTTAGAGATGATACCAAGCAACAAACCCTCCACGATCGTATACGCAGGGGCTGTGATGAATGCGGCCTTCGGTGCAAAAATGGTGATGATGCTTAGGGCTGTGCCGATTATTACTAAGCCAATCAACAGTCCGTAAGATACGGCAGATACGGAAAGGAAAGTAAATGCACCGCTGAGAACCAGCAGCACCGCAAGAAAAATGGCTTTATTCGCCGTGCCCTTTATGGTGAGCGCTTCATATCCATCTTCCTGGTGAACCCTTTTTAAAACATCTTCTCTAAATGCAGGATTTGACAATTTGGGCATCTTGATCACTCCTCAACTTATCAATAAAAAGCGATTTGGGTTGCTTGCAAAAAGACTACTGCAAGTCCTCCGTCTTATATAGCAAAATAGGTCTTTCCTTACCGCACAACATGCAGATAAGCGCCATATCCCAGCCGTATCATCTCCGCACAGGGAACAAAACGCAGTGCGGCGCTGTTGATGCAATATCGAAGGCCGCCATCCTCTTTGGGGCCGTCGTCAAACACATGTCCCAAATGTACGCTTCCTTTCCCACTTTTCACCTCTGTGCGCAGCATTCCATGGCTGGTATCTGTTTTCTCTTGAAGATTCGCACCGCTGATCGGCCGGGTGAAACTGGGCCACCCACAGCCAGATGCAAACTGGTCGGTGGTGGCAAAAAGCGGTTCGCCAGTCAGGATGTCTACATAAATTCCCGGTTCTTCATTGTCCCAATACGCATTTTGGAAGGGCGGCTCCGTCCCGTTTTCCTGTGTGACAGTATATGACATTGCGGGTAGCGTTTGCCTAAGCGTTTCCTTGACGGGAGCCTGCATGTTTT
Organism: Ethanoligenens sp.; assembly: GCF_047718355.1. Taxonomy (NCBI): domain Bacteria; kingdom Bacillati; phylum Bacillota; class Clostridia; order Eubacteriales; family Oscillospiraceae; genus Ethanoligenens; species Ethanoligenens sp. The sequence goes on along the minus strand of NZ_JBDNLG010000009.1, from coordinate 35,088 downwards.
CCGGTTTCCACTCCCCATGTGCTGGAACAATCAAGCTCATGTCGATGTGACAGTATCCGCCCGGGTTCTTTTCCAGATACTGTTGATGGTACGATTCCGCAGGATAAAAGCCGTTTAGCGGTTCCACTTCTGTAACGATACGCTGTTTATACTTATGCTGTTCCCGTGCGACGGTTTTTTGAATGACGGGCAGGTCGACCTCATCACGGTAATAGATGCCGGAGCGATACTGGTTACCCACATCCCCACCCTGCCGATGGTAAGCAGTCGGGTCAATGATACGAAAAAAGAAACACAGCAGCGCCGTCAGGGAAACCTGTTCTGGATCGTACTGCACTTCGACCGTTTCCGCGTGCCCCGTCACCGAAAGTTCTTCATAACGCGGATGCTCGGTGTGCCCGTTTGCATACCCGGCAGTCGCATGGACTATCCCTGGAATGTGCCTGAAAAACGCTTCCACGCCCCAAAAACAACCGCCCGCCAGCCAAATTTTGCGGGCATCGGACGTCTTATTTTGTTCATCCATCTTCATGTACCTCCTGTCGCCTGTATCATCACGCAATAGCTACAAAAAAGAAACGGGGAAAACGGAAAACAACATCCCCATTCTTCTGTTTGGGATACCGCTCTCTGATTTGCCGAAAAACTTCCTGTTCAAAATCCATTTTGCGCTCTTCCGGCAAAACGGACAAATAGGGGCGCAAACCCGTGCCGCGATACCATTCCAGAATATCTGCATGAGAATGCAAGATATGCAGATAGGTCGTCTGCCACACAGTAAAATCTGCCGCAAATTCGGCGAGCAGATCCACATATTCATTCTGCTTTAAATTATAGAAAACGCGCGGATGCAAAAATGCATCCTGCCATTGCGGACTGGAAACTATCTCCATAACAATCTGATGAATCGGTTCCTCATAATTCATCGGAGTCTGAACGGCCAGCACACCGCCTGTGCGCAGCAGCCCTAACATGTTCCGCAGCAGATGCGGATGATCGGGAATCCATTGGATACAAGCATTGGAAAACACGACATCAAAATTACCGGGCAGTTCACTCAACCGGCTGCCTGCATCCAGCACGTCAAACCGCAGATCCGGATGTGTTTCCCGGGCAGATTTCACCATTTCGGCAGAGCTGTCGATACCAAGGATATCCGCGTTGGGGAACCGCTCTTTCAGCACACGCGTGCTGTTGCCCGGTCCGCAGCCGATATCCAAAATACGCTGCGGGTCCGGCAGCGCAATACGCATAGCCAGATCGATCGACGGCTGCGTACGTTCGCGTTCAAATTTCAGATACTGGCTGGCATCCCATTTCATCAAAGCTTCTCCTTTTAATCTGTCCAAAAATATCAGTTTTTACTGACCGCGTCCGCATTTATAATAAAAAACCGCAAGCTGCGTGCGCCCATGCAAATGCAATTTTTCCAGCATAGTGCTCACACAGTTGCGCACAGTGCCCTCACTCAAGAAAACGCGGGTGGCAATTTCCTTGTTGCTCAGTCCTTCCGCTATAAACTCAAGCAAACCACTTTCTCGTTCCGTCAGGCCGTATGCCGTGAAATCCGGCCGCACATTCCCAAAATAAGAAGGAATCCTGGCAGTTATATCTTCGCCAAATACCGTTTGCCCTGCATTTACGGCTTTCAATGCGGGTACGATGCATTCAAATTTTTGCTTGAGCAGATACCCTTTCGCACCGATACGCAGCGCCTCAATGATGTAATCGTCATCTGCAAAAGTGGTCAGATACAGAATACGGGCATCCGCTTCATTCCGCAGGATTTCTTTGCCTGCATCCAGTCCTGTCTCACTTCCCATGCGAATATCCATCAGCAGGATATCGGGATGCAGCTGCACATATAACCGCACAGCTTCTGCCGCACAGTTTCCCGTGCCGCAGACAGTGATATCGTCGTCGGCTTCCACAATGGTCTTGAGAGACATGCTGACCAACGGGTCGTCATCCACAATCAACACGGTCATATTACGTCTCCTTTTGGGATGGTCACGAACACGGTAAATCCATTGCCGCCGCCAAAACGCACCCGACCGTTCAGGCTTTCCACTCGTTCGGTGATGTTTTGCAGACCAAGGCCTGTATACTGCACACCGGCCGGGACATGACCGTTATCCTGCACGATGAGCTGAAAAAATCCCGGGTGTTCCCGTAATAGAATATGCACGGCTGTCGCATCGGAATGCTTCATAATATTGGAAAGTGCTTCTTTCAGCACAAAAAGCAGCGCAATCTGAACAGTGTTTGCCGGATTGTTGTCTACATCGTATTGCAATTCAGCCGGACAAAAACGGAACGCATCCGTCAGCCGTTCCACCTCCATCCGCAGGTCGAGCGACTGGTCGTGCAGGTTGTGGATATCGGCACGGATACTGTCCATCCCGCGCGACAATGTCTTTTTGAGCGTCTGTAGATTATTTTGCAGGGCGCTTTCCCGGGTAACAGCGAGCAGCGCGCCGATTTGCAAAATGGCACTGGAAAGCAGATGCCCCACCGTGTCGTGGATATCCCGCGCGATACGGTTGCGTTCGGTCAATGTCGCCAAGCGGATCTCGTATTCCTGCTTTTCCAGCAATCTGTGATTTTTTTGCACCAGATCCAGTTCCATCTCTTTTGCACTGTCTCGCATAGTCGCAGCTTGTGCGAGCAACGCTTCAAATGCCTTGGTGCGGCGCCGCATAAAATAGGAAACTACTCCGAACAAGATAATCCACGCAAACAGACTGGTGTCACCCAGCCTGCATACGGCACCCAACGGAATCAAAGCCAGCAAAAACAGCCAGCGTTTGCCGCCAAAAAAGATATCATAACAAATAAGCGGTAGAAAATAGACGGCAGGCGGCATAAATAGGCAGAGCACCAGATAAAAGACAAACAGAAGCCTTCTCAAGTTTTCTTTCCCGCATAAACTCAAGGCGGCGCCAACGATCACGGCAAGCAGCACAGGCACCACAGAATACGTGTTCCAGACATTTTCCAGATACCAGATGGCGCACAGCAGGAACAGCACCCCTTTATCCAGCAGACGGTTCATTGCCGCTCCTCCCTTGTTCTTCTGCTCAAATAGTAGCATATCCACACATAATGTACAAGCGGACGTATCCCGCCACAGTGAGGAGGGCGGCGCAGACGCACAATAACTCTCCATATTGTCTGGCGACAACTCACAGCGTAATGATTTTTGTCGCAATGTTTTCAATAAAAGAGCGATCATGTTCCACAAACAAAATCGTTGAACGGCAGGATTTTAAAAGCTGCTCGATTTGGATACGAGAAAAGATATCGATGTAATTCAGAGGTTCGTCCCAGATATATAAATGTGATTTTTCACAAAGGCTTTTCGCTATCAGAACCTTTTCCTTTTGACCGCCACTGAAATCGTGCATATCTTTTTGAAACTGTATACGGCTGAAATCCAGTTTGCGCAAGATTGCTTTGAAAAGGCTCTCATCCAAACCGTTTTCCGCCGCAAAGGCCGAAAGACTTCCCTCCAAAAATGAAGTATCCTGCGGAACATAGGATATATCAAGATTGTTTCCTCTTTTAAAATGACCGCTGAATTCAATCATTTTTCCATGAATTAATTTTAAAATACTGGATTTTCCGGAGCCATTTTTTCCGCAGATTGCAATCCGGTCACCCTGCTCAATGGTAAAGCTTACATCGGCGACCACCTTTTTGCCGCCATAAAGAACAGATACATGTTCCAGTGTGACAAGCCTGTCTGCGTGATAGGAAAGCGGTGATATTTTCAGGCTTTCAGCGCTTTCGATATTATGAAGAAGCTCTGCCTTTTCTGCAATCGCCGCCTGCTGCCTGTGCTGGATACTTTTGCTGCGCTGCATCATTTTTCTTGATTTTTCGCCGATAGCCGACCTTCTCGCTATGTTTTTCTCTGTTTTGCCTGGAACAAATCCTATTTTAGTACGCTCGACTTTGTCCGCCCATTCAGCCGTCCGTTTTGTTGCGGTATGCAGGTGTTTGATGTCTTTTTTTAATTTTGTATTTTCGGCAAGTTCAAAATTATCCTGCCTTTGTTTGTTCTCCCACCAAGAAGAAAAGTTACCCTTTTGAATATCGATCGTATCCTTGTTTATAGATAATATGTGATCAATACAACCATCCAAAAACACGCGGTCATGCGAAACAAGAATAAATCCTTTTTTCTTGTTCAGATAACTACTTACCAACTCCCTTGCAGCCATGTCCAGATGATTCGTAGGCTCGTCAATAAGCAGAAAACTGTTTTTCTTGAGAAAAAGCGCCGCCAAAAGCACCTTCGTCTGCTCCCCATTGCTTAATGTGCAAAAAGGGCGGTACAGCACCTCCTCAGAGATACCCATCATGGACAATTCACGCGCAAGTTTCCAATATGGATAGCCGCTGTCAATGCTCTCAATGACATGTGCTGTGTTCTGGGATTTATCCGGCACCAAAAAAGGAAAATACTCAAAATCAACGTTTGTCGAGATCGTGCCTTTGTATTCATATTTACCCAGCAACAGATTTAGAAAAGTAGTCTTGCCACGGCCATTGCGGCCGGTAAAGCCCAATTTCCAATCAGTGTCTATCTGAAACGAAACATTTTCAAAGACATTATCAAAACTGTTCTCATAGGAAAAAGTCAAATTGGAAATACTGATTAATGACATGGATGTTACCTCCGTATACAACAATGAGCTGCAAGAAAGCGGATTCTTGCAGCCCAAAAATACAGAGGAAACACCTGAACAGATATGTGTCCCCTTGCGTTTTTAAGAGTGAGAGAATACAACAACTTTCTTGCATAAGCACAACAAAACAAGCGGTTTCACCACTGTGTATTTCCTGTACCTGATTCATTCAGCAAGAAAATTGCGCATTTTTCCAACTCCCATTTTTTAATGATAGAAATAGTATATCCCCTCGATGGCCCTGCTGTCAAGCCGCCATAAATCACTTTACATTTTTAAAATATTATGTATTGTACACAGGCTGCTGTCAACGCAGCGTCCACTTGCGTTTCAACCGACTGGCACCTCTGTGACATTTGTCATGCCAAGATAGGAGGAGTGACACTGTATAGGCAAGGCCCTCCATGCTATACTCTTTATGTAATAAGCCAACGCGCAAAATCAAAACGGAGGAGAACGGCATGGTAGTAGAAGTCAAGAATCTGGTCAAGAGGTACGGCGATCTTGTCGCACTCGACCATTTCAATCTGGAGGTAGCGGAAGGTGAAGTCTTCGGTCTGCTGGGCCCGAACGGCTCGGGTAAATCAACCTCTATCAACTGTATCCTGTCTTTGCTGCAGTACAGCAAAGGGGATATCCGTATTTTCGGCAAACCAATGCGTCCGGATGCTTACGACATCAAGCGGGATATTGGTGTCATCTTTCAAAACGTGGCGGTGTTCAACGAACTGACAGTCTATGACAACATCAACTATTTTTGCGGCCTGTACATCAAAGATAAAAAGGAATGCGCCAGACTGGTGGACGAAGCCATCGCGTTTGTCGGGCTGGAGGATTTCAAAAAATTCTATCCGAAAAAATTGAGCGGCGGTCTGCTCCGTCGCTTGAACATCGCCTGCGGTATCGCACACAAACCGAAGCTCATCATTCTGGATGAACCAACCGTAGCGGTTGATCCGCAGAGCCGCAACAAGATTTTGGAGGGTATCCAGGAACTGAACCGGCAGGGCGCGACCGTCATCTACACATCGCACTACATGGAAGAAGTCGAGCAGATCTGCACCCGCATCGCCATTATGGATAAAGGGAAGATCATTGCCACCGGCACCACCGACTCACTGCGGCAACTCATCAAAACCGGTGAAAAGATTGTAGCGGAAATCATCGGCGCGCCCGCTATACAGGTGGAAGCCCTGCGCGCTTTGCCGCGTGTGACAGACGCTTCCTACGAGAACGGGACATTGACAGTAAAATCCGAACAGGGGCGCAGCAATCTGCCGGAAGTGCTTGACTATTTGAAGGCACACGACATTGATTATGGACGTATCTATTGTGAACTGCCCACACTCAACGACGTATTTCTGGAGATTACCGGCAAGCAGCTGCGCGACTGAAAGGAGAAAAGCATATGTTCGCACATATCTACACACACCGCCTGAAGTGCCAACTGCGCGACCGCTCCAATCTCTTTTGGTCGATCATCTTCCCATTGGTGCTGGCCACGTTTTTCTCCATGGCATTTTCAAACATCGGCAAGTCGGATATGTTCTCCGAAATCCCGATTGCGGTGGTCAACAATCCGGCCTATCAGCAGGATACATCGTTCCAGCAAGCCATCCAGAGTGTTGGCAGCAAACAAGCCAATGGAACAAAAGCGCTGTTCAAGGTGCAGCTTTTGTCTCAAGCGCAGGCCGACGATGCACTGAAAAATAACAAAATAGACGGATACATTTTGCCGAGCGATTCGGATGAAAATATGCAGGTCATTGTAAAAGAAAGCAACACGGGGCAAACCATCCTCAAATCATTTGTGGACGAATATCTGCAATACACTGCGGCATACAAGGATATCGCCACGCAAAACCCAGCCGCTATGCGTACCGCCATGCAGGTGAAAACGCAGGCGTTTATCCGCACGGTGTCATTGAGCAAAACCACACCTAAAGCCTCCGTGACCTATTTCTATGCGCTGATTGCCATGGCCTGCATGTACGGCAGCTTTTGGGGCCTGCGGGAAATCAATGCCGTACAAGCCAACCAGACCATGCAGGGCGCACGCGTCAACATGGCGCCGGTGCATAAGACCCGCGTATTTTTCGCATCCCTTTGCGCCGCACTCACGGTGCAAACGGCAGGTGTTTTCCTGCTGGTCGGCTACATGCGATTTGCGTTGAACGTGCAGTTTGGTTCCCAAACCGGCTATATCCTGCTCGCGTGTTTTGCGGGTTCGATGGCGGGAGTCCTCTTTGGGGCGGTCGTCGGTGCGGCACTCAAAATCGGTGAGGGCTTGAAGATGGCCATTCTAATAGGCCTGTCCATGCTCCTTTCTTTCCTGTCCGGCCTGATGTACAACAAAATGATTTATATTATCGAAACTCATATACCCCTTTTGAACCGCATCAACCCTGCTGCCCTGACTGCCAATGCATTCTATTCTCTGTATTACTATGATACCCCCGGCCAGTATCTGCGCAACGTCGGGCTGCTGTTTGTTATTTCCGGCATATTTTTTGCCATCATCTATTTCGCGTTGAGGAGGCAGAAATATGAGAGTCTATAAAACCTGCTTTCAAGTGATTTGGAAGCGCCTGCCCGCGTTGTTCATCTACCTGTTCATCTTCCTGGCTTTGGCTATAATGCTTTCCAAACTGAACAACGGCAGCGGCATCATGAACTTTACCGCGACCAAAAGCAATGTTGTTATTTATAACAATGACGGCAATTCCGCGATCTCCGCAGGGCTAAAAGACTACCTTGCCAAGAACGCGGTGTTGGTTTCCGTCCCAGACAACAAGCGTGCGATACAGGATGCTCTTTTCTTTTATCAGGCGGACAGCATTCTGCGCATCCCGTCCGGGTTCTCCAAAGATCTGACGAGCGGTACGGCAAAAATCAGCCGTTCCTCACGGTCGGATAGCACCAGCAGTATTTATACAGATTACCTCGTCAACCGTTATCTCAATCTGGCAAACCTCTATGCACAAAGCCTGCCAAACCTGTCAGAAGAGCAAATCGCCACGCAGGTAAGCGCCACCTTGCAAAAACAGTCAACGGTCAGCCTGCACACATTTGGGCAAAAGGACACTACCAGCACTGCTGCTTACTATTTCCGATATCTGGTTTACGCGCTCATTGCAATTTTGATTTTATCCACATCCACGGTGTTGTTTACATTCCAGAAAACGGACCTGCGCCGGCGCAACCTGTGCGCGCCCATTGCGGGGGTATCCACCAATATACAGCAGATGCTTGCGGTCTCGACTTTTGGTTTGGTCGTCTGGGCTATCATGTGCGGTCTGGGGATCGCCATGAACATCCATTCTTTAAATGCAACAGCCGCATTACTCTACCTTGTCAATTCTCTGGCCGTCATGCTTGTCGGTCTGGGAATCGGTTTTTTGGTAAGCAATCTGGTCAAAACCGACCAAGCTGCTAGTGCCGCCTCCAATGTGGTCACGCTTGGTATGAGTTTCCTGTGCGGCGTATTCATTCCGCAAGACATGTTAAGCAGCAGTGTGCTGAACGCGGCCCATTTTCTGCCGGCCTACTGGTATGTACGCGCCGTTGATACCATAGACAGCCTGTCGGTATTCACCGTTTCCTCTGTTACGCCCATCATACAGGATGTACTCATCCAAGTTGCTTTTGCCGTCGCATTTTGTGCCATCTCACTTTTGCTCTATCGGCAAAAACAAATGAGCAGTAATTAAACGGTTTCATCATCAAAAACCGAAGTTGCATCACAACCTCTTTATAAATCAAAACGCCAAAGCAGCCAACACCTTTTTGATGTTGGCTGCTTTGGTATTTTACAGGGTATTTGCTACATCCTTGTATGCTATAGGTAAAATTCTTCGCAAACGACGGTCAGCCATCTGTTTTCCAAAGCCCGTGCAAATTGCAATGTGCATATACAGTGACTTTTTTATTTTTCAGCGACCAGGAAGCTGTGGCTGACTCTTTATGGGGTCTAGTCATTTTACCGGAAGTGTCTTCCTGCAAAAAAGAAGCTGGTTCAAACACAGCCCGGGCAGCCTCCCCCGGGTTGAGGATGGTGGAATGCAGCACTCCATCAATCTCCAGCCCAATCCAGTCGATAAAATGTTCTGCGGACATGGGGTGCGCCGTTTTACCAACATGCACTACCAGTTTGCCATCCACCTGTTCCAAGACCGGCAGATGTTTTTCCAAAGAAGCGTCGGTAGAATTGACAGCCAATTTGACACGGCTGCGGCCACAACAATCCAGATAGGAATCGCCGTCTTTGGACTCTATCACATAGTCTTCACACGCGTTGCAACGAAATATCATCCTGTCCTTCATAGCCTTGCCGCTCCTTTCTGCGGCTGACAGACCACTGTCAGCCGGTGTCACAAAACCATCGGGTATTCTCTGCGTCATGCCATGAACCATCTGATGCGTTGATTATATACTATAATGGTATACTTGTCAATAATGTATACGGATTTGGTGGATATTGTGCCTCAAAAAAACCCGCCTAAGGCGGGAGAAATCAAACACGATACCCAAACTGGATAACGTCCCTTTAATACTGCAAGGTGGCTGGTGTTACATGCTGCATAACATCCAGATAGATTTTCGATTCACGTTGCGCACCAACAAGGTCATGATTGAGATAGTTACCGCACTCGTTTCGTGCCGACCCAGGAATGACGCCTTTAAAATCCAGAATGAACTGAAGGGCCTTGCGCGTGAGATCGATAGCGGTTTCATGCGGCAGGTCACGCGTAATGAAATAAAAACCGGTACGGCAGCCCATCGGTCCAAAATAAACAATTTTGTCCGAAAACGGGGTGTTGCGGACATAAGTAGCAAACAAATGCTCAAACGTGTGAATCGCCGCGTTATCAAGGTAGTCCCCCGCGTTTGGAACTTTGAAACGCAGATCATACGTGATGATATCGCCGTCGATACGAGAAATATACATCCCTTTTTTCAAGGTATCGTGATCTACTTGAAAACTTGCAATTTTATCCATGTGGTAAAACTCCTTTACATCCAGCCCCGTCCTCGGTCAAAAACCTGCGGGTAGGGTTACGCTTTGTCCATTCAAATTAAAAAAGATATAATGTTGTGATTCCCGGATTCAACGACAGTGCTTTGCTGCGAATGCGGTGGTGCTTCAGCCTCTTTCGCACCATATCCCGCAAAACCGTGCCGGAAGAATACCCGTGAATAACCACCACTTCTTTTACATTACCGTTTGCATCGCTGAGAAAATGCTCCAGGTATTTTTTGGCTTCTTCCTGGTGCATGGAGTGGATATCAACCTCCACCCTGCAAGTACTCAAAAAATGCAACACAACACATCGGCTCCAATCACGCACCACTCTAAATTTTAACATAGCGAACCTACAGAGCGCTACGCTTTTTCTTATTCTATCACGATGCTGCCATTTTTGCCAGAGAAGCAAGCAGAGTTTTTGCGCATTTCCTTTGCAATTTTAATATATGCACAGAACGGCCAAAATAATGCAACAAAATTATGTACTATATCTATAGGTTTTGCCCATACATTGCAGTATACTATATACAAAACAAATTTTGTCTCACATAAATCAAACCGATATAACAGATTTTTAATCATCAGGGGGGAATTCACATGTCACCAAAAATTCGCGCTCCTTTTGGGGAGAGTACATCATCCACAGTAAAAACCGTCATTATGATCGTTTCTATTTTTGCCTCTTTGTGTTTGATCGTCGGTCTTTTCTATGCGTTTTTCCAAAAATGCGACCACATGAAATTCGCTTATATCAAAAAGCACTTTCAGAATACCCATAAGCACACACTCGATGACGACATCGATGGAACCGCAACAGATATTGATGCGGAAGAATCCGCTGATTGATTACAACTCAAAACACAGACAAAAACCCCGCCGTCGGCTTTGAGAAGTCGGCGGCGGGGTTTTGCATACGGCCTAACCGATATTTTAAATGTCCAGTTTAGAGCGGATGCACTGAATGGCGACCTGTGCGGCAAGATTCAATCCTACCGTAGACGTATTGATGCTCAAATCATACAAGCGAACATCCAGCCCATCCGTTTTGGTAAATGCGCGGTTGAAAGCGGCTCGCTCTTTGTCATTGGCTTGTATTTTAATCTTGGCATCCTCTTCGCTGATTTGAAAAATGGTCGCGACCCGCTTGATGCGCTCCGAAAGATCAGCCATAATAAAAATACTAACATGACGGGGATGCTCCCGCAAAACGTACCGTCCACCACGCCCCAGAATAATTGCCGGGCTTTCTTTTACGATACGCGTGATATATTCGGATTCCAGAAAAAATAGTTCCTTATCGCTGGGATAGTATTGCAGTTCCCCGCCTGCCAGCGGCTCGGTGTACAACTGCAAGCGCGTAAATTCTTCCCAGAAAGAAGACAGTCGCTCATCGCGATGTTCCAGGTCCTCCTCTGCCACGTTGAGCTTATTCGCTACCTGTTTGAGGATATCCCTATCCACGAACGGGATGTTAAACTCCTCGGATAGTTTCTTCCCAATATAAGACCCACCGCAACCCAGTTGATGGCTGATCGTAATGACATATGGCTGTTCTTTCATGGTTGCCTGCCTCTTTTCAATGATGTTTGATTTGATGAATCTAACTACAAGCGTTAAAAGAGATTTGTGCTAAAGAGTAAAATGTTATTACATTTACATAGTATAATCCCATATAGGCACAGAGTCCATGTGTAATTTACACAAAAATATCAATTATTTTTGTAAAGTTCAACGTTGTGGCATTCTTTTTTGCAAAATTGCTTTTTTTATCTTATGAATTACGCTATACTGATGATGTGTGGCAGCCCAATCTCTATGCCCACAAAATCGGCTGATACAATGCACTTACATATTGGAGGATTTTTTATGGAATACAAGGTGCTTGCCTTAGATATTGACGGCACTGTCACAAATTCTGAAAAGCAAATCACGGAAAATACCAAGAACACTATTTTACAAGCACAGAAACAGGGCATAAAAGTGGTGCTGGCTTCCGGGCGTCCGGCACACGGTGTAGCACCGTTGGCACACGAATTGGAATTGGATCGCTATGAGGGTTACATTCTTGCGTTCAACGGCGGAAAGATCATTGACTGCAAAACGCAGAAAACGATTTTCGAACAGGTTATCCAACCTGAATGGATCTCGAAGTTATATGATGCCGCAACAGAAAACAACGTACACATCCTCTCCTATACGGAAGATGGAAATACTGTCATTACCGAGCATCCGGACGACATCTATGTACAGCTCGAATGCCGTATCAACAATCTGCCCTTGCGTCATGTCTCTTCTTTCAAGGAATTTGTGCGATATCCGGTCAACAAATGTATCATGACAGATGAAGGCGATGTATTGGCAAAGGTAGAACCACGCGTCAAGGAATTTGTAGACGGGCAGCTCAATGTCTTTCGCTCTGAGCCTTTCTTTCTGGAAGTAATGCCCAACCATGTCGATAAAGCATTCGCGCTGCAAAAACTGCTGGAGACCTTAGGGTACACCAATAAAAACCTGATTGCCTGTGGCGACGGTTATAACGATGTTTCCATGTTGGACTTTGCAGGCCTAGGCGTGGCCATGGAAAATGCGCAGGATACCGCCAAGAAGGTTTCAAATTTCATTACGCGTTCTAACGATGAGGACGGTGTAGCCTACGCCATAGACAAATTTATTCTGGAAACAGTCAGGTGAGCTCGCAAAAGGGTTCTATTTCTTGTTGCAACTTGTATGCAGAACACATTGTCTGTTGAACAAATTTTGTTTTTTATGTAAAAATCTACACAAAATTTGCGTTTTTCCTTGTAATTTTGCATTTGTGGAGTATAATATGTGATGTGAGAATGGTTCGTGGCCTTAGTGGCCCGTACTGTCCAGATCTGCTGGAAAGACCTGCTTAGCTTTTTAGCTGACGGGTCTTTTAGACTTAGAGGAGTATTTATGCAACGTGTGATGGTTTTTATCGACCAGCTAAATTTTGAAATTGCCCTGCTCAATTACTACCGAGAAAGCGGCTCACAGGCTCCACGTCTGGATTATAATGCAATTCCGGTGGAGTTAACCAAACTGCTCCCCGGTGAGAATCACCTTGTCAAAACATTCCTGTTTGTCCCTAAACCCGATGAATTTCTCATGAACATCCCGCGTTGGCAGCATTACAGCAACTGGATTAACGGCATGAAAAACCAGCATTATTTTACGGTCATCGAAGGCTCTTATGTGGCACGCCAGATTGATGAAGCAATCCCCATGGATGTGAGCGATCACCACACTTACTACAAAGAAGAAAAAGGAACAGATATCAATATTGCCGTGCACGTCATCACCAAAGCATTTATGAATGCATATGACACTGCTCTGATTCTCAGCGGTGACAGCGACTATGTGGCTGTATTGGATATTCTGAACATGCTTGGCAAAACCACCGTAATTGCTGGTGTCAAAGGCCAAAATATTTCCAAACTCCGAAAGAATTGTGATGACAGCTATATTATTGATGATTCATTTTTTCAGAGATGCTTACGCGATGATACCAAACGTGTTTGACATATAACCTTTGTCGGTTTTTTAGTATAACAAAATACGTCCCGCACTGATTTAACGGTGCGGGACGTATTTTGTTATGTCGGTTATTTTGTCAACGTGACTTTGTGAAAGACTTTTTTTCCTTTTCGCAGGATATAATCCGTCTCAAATTCTGCCGCGGTGAACGCCTGTGAAAACGATGTGACCTTCTGGTCATTGACGCTCACACCGCCCTGTTCCACCAAGCGGCGCGCCTCCCCGCGTGATGATGCGAGACCGCAACGGATCAGCACTTCCACAATGGTAATCTGCCCATCGTGAAAATCGGTCTGTGCCAGAGCAGTAGAGGGCATGTTCACACTGCTGTTTCCCGCGCCGAACAGCGACCGGGTCGTTTCCAAAGCTTTATCGGCTTCTTCTTTTCCGTGCACCTGTTTGGTCACTTCATAAGCCAACAACTCTTTTGCACGGTTGAGTTCGCTGCCCTCCAGTACCGATAATTTATCAATTTCTTCCAACGGTACAAATGTGACCATTTTTAAAAGCCGAATAACATTGCTGTCTTCAACATTCCGCCAATATTGATAAAAATCGTATGGCTTTGTCTTTTCCGGGTCGAGCCAGACTGCTCCGCCCTGTGTCTTGCCCATCTTTTTTCCTTCACTGGTGGTCAAAAGCTGGAATGTCATCCCATAGGCTTCTTTGCCCATCTTTTTGCGGATAAGCTCAATGCCGCCGATGATGTTAGCCCACTGGTCATCCCCGCCAAATTCGATCTGGCAGTCATAATCAGTAAACAGGCGATAAAAGTCATAGCTCTGCATCAACATATAATTAAATTCGAGGAACGACAGCCCACGTTCCATCCGCGTCTTAAAGCATTCAAACGTCAGCATCCGGTTGACGGAAAAATGCACGCCTACCTCGCGCAAAAAATCCACATAGTTCAAGTGCAGCAGCCAATCGGCATTGTTCACCATCAATGCCTTGCCATCGGAAAAGTCAATGAACCTCGCCATCTGCTTTTGAAACCGGTCAATGTTATTTTGAATGGCTTCGGGTGTAAGCATCTGCCGCATATCGGTGCGGCCGGTGGGGTCCCCTACCATGCCCGTGCCGCCGCCAAGCACCGCAACAGGCCGATGTCCCGCGCGCTGCATATGCGCCATAATCACCATTTGCAGAAAATGTCCGACATGCAGGCTGTCCGCTGTAGGATCAAAACCAATATAAAATGTGATGGGTTTGCCGTTGATGAGTTCCCTGATCTTCTCCTCGTCCGTCATCTGTGCGATTAGCCCACGTGCGGACAGTTCCTCATAAATGCCCATAATTCGTCTACTCCTCTATTCGTAATCCCGTCGTGGTCGAGGCAATGCCCGCCGCCTCCAGCATTTCCGCCGCATTTTGCAAGGTAAGAGGTGTGATAGCGGCCCCGCCGATAATACGCGCCAACTCCCGCTTACGCCCCTCAAAATCCAGCACGTGTAGCCGGGTAAATGTTTTGCCTGTCTCTACGGTCTTTTCTATCAAAATATGCCGGTCGGCCTGCGCCGCAATCTGCGCCAAATGCGTAATGCAAACGATCTGCCGCGCCGCCGCTACCTGCTTGAGCTTTACACCGATTTTGTAAGCCGCGCGTCCGCTCACGCCGGTATCAATCTCATCAAAAATCAAGGTGTCAATATCATCTACATCCGCCAAAACATTCTTAATTGCGAGCATGACACGCGAAATCTCGCCCCCAGAGGCAATCTTCACCAGCGGACGCAGCGGCGCACCGGGATTTGCCGCAAACAAAAATTCAACGCCGTCGACGCCATCCGCCTCCAACCGTGGCAGCGGTGAGATCTGCACATGAAACCGTACATTCGGCATCTCCAGAAAAGCTAACTCTGCCCGGATCTTTTCCTGCATCTTTTGTGCGGCTTTTCGTCGGCTTTCCGTCAGATTGGCTGCTAACTGTTTCGCCTGCGCCGCCAGTATTTTACCCTCCCGGCGCAATTGATCCGCCTGCTCATCCGACGATGAGATGGCCGCCAGCTCCTGTTCGGCCCGTTCCGCAAATGCAAGAATATCCTCCACCCGTTCGCCGTATTTTCCTCGCAGCCGGAAGATGGTGTCCAGACGCTCCTCAACAGCATTCAATCTACGCGGGTCTGCATCGCTGTCGTCAAGACGGTTCTGCAATTCGGCGGCGCAGTCCTGCAACTCATACCGCAGATTTTTCAGACGCTCGACCAGCGGTGCCAAAGGCGGCAGCAAATCCGCCACCGACTGCATGACATCCGCCGCCAGTTCAGTCAGTGCCTCTGCGCCCTCCATGTCTTCCCCGCCCTGTAGCGCTTGCAGTGATTCCTGCAAAGAACCGGTGATTTTCTCCGCGTTGATAATCTTCGCGCGTTCCTCTTCAAGTGCCTCATCCTCACCCGGCTGCAGATCGGCCTGCCGAATCTCATCAATCTGATATTGGAGCAAATCCAGCCGCCGCGCTTTTTCCGCGTCGTCCATCGTCAGCTTTTTTAGTTGCACGCGCAGCCGCCGCAATTTTTGATAAATTTCCCGGTACGACCGCAAAGCAGTCGTATTCTCTGCGTAAAGATCCAGATACCGGATATGATTTTCGGGAGACAGCAGTGTCTGATTATCATGCTGCCCATGGATGTTGACCAGAAGCCGCCCAATTTCCCGCAGGATGGAAACTGTAGCCGGTCTGCCCGCGATGCGGCAATTTCCCCTCCCGTCAGCCGTAATTTCCCGGGAAATAAGCAGGCTGCCGTCCTCCTCACAGGAAAATCCCAGCGCTTCTACCTGTGTGCGAACACGCGCGGGAACAGCAGCGAACAATGCTGCAACATGCGCCGCACGTGCACCCGACCGTACAATCTCCCGCGAGACACGCTCGCCAAGCGCCAGATTGATGGAATCGATCAAGATGGACTTGCCGGCACCGGTTTCACCCGTGAGAACATTTAATCCACCCGCCAATACCAAATCCGCTTTTTCGATAACCGCTACATTTTCGATATGCAGTTGTGACAGCACGGCATCCACCTGCCTTTATACAAATCTAAAAAAGTCGAACAGCGTGTGAAGAAACTACATGTGTGTTTTTTGTTCCAGCGACATGCAGAGACTTTTGGCATCTTCCTCGGTACGCATAATGACCAAGATGGTATCATCTCCCGCCAGTGTACCCACAAGACCCTGAAAATGCATCGTGTCCATCGCAGCGCAGACGGCGTTAGCCAACCCGGAATAGCATTTGATAACGACCTGATTGAACACGGCATCTATTTTCACTACAGATTCTTCCAACAGAATATCAAACTTAGAGGAAAGTTCTCCGTTCTCTATCTTAGGCGCCGTATAAATATATTTCCCGCTGCCGGAGAGCGTTTTAAACAAACGCAGTTGTTTAATATCTCGCGAGACGGTGGCCTGCGTAACCGGATAACCGTTTTCGCGCAGCAAACAAAGCAACTCATCCTGCGTGGATATTTCATGCGTCGAGATGAATTCCAGGATTTTTTCATGCCGCCCCTGTTTCATGGCTTAAATACTCCTTTCATTCATTTTGTCATTAAGCACCTCATAAAACGAGATATCTTTCAACCGCACCAGGTGTGTTTTGCGATCCGCCCGCCTCACCTGCACCCGCATCCCGTTCTTCAGCCTCATGACCTGTTTGCCGTCCACAAGCAAATGCGCTTCACGTTCCTCCAGCTGTTCCGGCGCCATACCGATCTCTGCATCCGGAGAAAAAAGGATTGTGCGTGAGATTAAAGAGTGAGGACAGATCGGTGTCAGCCCAATGCTTTCAAACTCAGGGTCGATGACAGGCCCCCCCGCCGACAGGGAGTATGCCGTGGAACCGGTAGGCGTGAAAACAATCAGACCATCCGCACGGTAGTTGCCCACCAGCCGTTCGCCGCAATTGACGCGGATATCGATCAAGCGGGAAATTGCACCCTTGGAAATCACAACATCGTTGAGGGCGCGGGAAATCGGTGTGCCATCCACAGATACTTCCAACATCATACGGCTGTCCCGCTCATAGTCACCATGCACCAGTCTTGCCAGCCGATCCAGTTCGTTGAGTTCCAGCCCCGCCATGAAACCCAGCCGCCCTACATTGATGCCAAGCACCGGTAATTGCCGCACCGCAGCGAGTTTTGCGGCATGCAGGATGGTGCCGTCTCCGCCGAGAACGACGATGAGGTCAGCGGTATTATAAATTTCATCTGCTTTCAAAAATTGAAGACCGCTCAGGCACACCTGTGCAGCCGCAAAGTCCGGTATCAAAACGGAGCCTTCCAGCTCCAGCAGCCGGCGGCAGACTTCTTTCGTATGGACAAAGCCTTTGTCCTTTTCAGCACTTGGAATCACGCCAAACCGCATTCTTTTCCTCCTTTGCCGCCACACCCGCAACCTGCTTGTTTACCGTAAATTCATCCAACCGTACCATTCAATGTTTCATGCGCGTTTCGTACCACTGTCGTAACTGTCTCTATTGTAAACAATTCCGGTTGGTCATTGCAAGCCGTTTTCAAATAAAGCAGATACTCGATATTTCCCTCCGGTCCTTTCACGGGTGAAAAGTCCAGCCCCACCGGGGTGAAATCAGCCGTAGGCGCAAACTGCACGATCTTGCGGATGACCTCCTCGTGGGTAGCGGCATCCCGCACCACTCCCCGTTTACCGACTTTCTCGCGGCCAGCCTCGAACTGCGGCTTAATGAGACAGACGCCTTCCGCCCCGTCACGCAGATGCGCACGCACCACCGGAAGCGCCAACGTAAGAGAAATAAAAGAGATATCCACTGAAAAAAAATCAATGCATTCAGGCACCTGCTCGGCGGTGAGGTGACGGATGTTGGTGCGCTCAAGGTTGATTACGCGCGGGTCGTTACGCAGGCCCCATGCCAGCTGCCCATACCCCACATCAACCGCGTACACCCTTTTCGCACCGTTTTGCAGCATACAGTCCGTGAAGCCGCCGGTTGACGCGCCAACATCCATACAGATTTTTTCCTCCAGACGGATGGGGAAAACCTGCATGGCTTTTTCCAATTTCAAACCACCGCGGCTTACATAGGGCAGTGCATGACCGCGCACCTCCAGCTTGGCTTCTATCTTGATCTCGTCGCCCGGCTTGTCCACTTTCACACCATCGGCGTAGATGATGCCCTCCATCACCAGCGCCTTGGCACGCTCCCTGCTTTTTTCCAGGCCCTTTTCAACCAGCAAAAGGTCAATCCGTTTTTTTCCGCTCATTGGGCCCGCCTTTCGTCAAAATGACTGTGTTTTGGGGGCGTCGCCATGTCTTGACGAATTCTGTCCGCGATACCCGCCGCATCCATCTCAAGCAAATGCAATAAAACATCCACCGATCCCTGCTGCACAAAGGTATCGTCTATGGCACAGATATGGCAGGCGCCCCGATAACCGCGCTCCGCCATGTGTGCGCAGAACAATTCAGCCACGCCACCGGTACGCACGCCTTCCTCCACAAAATAGAGTCTGGAAAAAAACATGGCAGTTTCATAGCACACCGTATCTACCGGTTTGATCTGGTTGAGCTTGAGAACCGATATCGCCATTCCCTCTTTGCGCAGCATCTGCGCCGCCTTTGCCGCTTCGGCAAACAGCTTGCCATAGGTCACGATAAGGATGTCGGCCTGCCCCGTGCCGTAGAGATCATAATGACCATATGTGGGGCAAAAATCAGCAGGCAATGCGGGAGAACATCCCCTCGGATATCGTACGGCGACCGGTCCGTTACATTCAAAGAAAGCGGAAAAAAGCATGTTTCGCAGCTCATCCGATGTCGTGGGGCTGAAAACCGTCATATTCGGGATCGTATTAAAAAACGCGGCGTCAAAAATACCCTGATGCGTCTCTCCGTCCTGCCCCACCAAACCGGCCCGATCGACCGCAAAAACGACTTTCTTATTTTGCAGTGCCACATCGTGAATAATCTGGTCATATGCGCGCTGTAGAAAAGTGGAGTAAACCGCAAATACCGGCAGCATTCCATTTGCCGCCAGCCCCGCCGCGAATACGACCGCGTGTTCCTCGGCAATGCCCACATCAAAAAATCGGCTGCGGTACTGCGAAGCAAAGTCCGTCAACCCGGTACCGGCGGCCATGGCCGCTGTGATGGCACAAAGATGTGGGTTGCTCGAAGCCGCCATACAGAGCGTACGTCCGAAAACAGCGGAAAATGTTTCGTGGCTGGCAGGCGCAATCGCGTCTCCCGTTTCCACGTCGAATTTTGACACCCCATGAAACGCACGGGGATCCTGCTCCGCGAACGAATACCCCTTGCCTTTAACCGTCAGTACATGCACCAGCACGGGACGCCCGACAGCTTTGGCGCGGCGAAAGATCCGCTCCATCGCCGCAATATCATGCCCGTCTACCGGTCCCAGATAGATCAGGCCCATTTCCTCAAAAATGGTACTGTGATAGAGATAGTTCTTGATCGCATTTTTGGACAGCACCAGCGCTTTGCGGATTTTCTTACCCAAATACGGAAGATGCGCCAAAACAACTTCTGCAATATCCTTGATTTTAAAATAGAACGGTTTGGTGCGAATGACCATGAGATGCCGTGCGATGGCGCCTACATTTTTAGAAATGGACATTTTGTTATCGTTCAGTACGATAATAAGTTTGTCCTGCGTACGGCCGGCATTGTTCATACCCTCGAACGCGAGGCCGCCAGTCAACGCGCCGTCACCTATGACAGCCACGGCGTATCCGTCCTCGCCTTTTATCCTTTTCGCGGCCGCCAGACCGCTGGCCGCCGAAATGGAGGTGCTGCTGTGCCCTGCGCCAAACGGGTCATGCACACTCTCATCCGTACGGGGAAACCCGGAAAGCCCACCATACTGGCGGATGGTAGAAAACCGGTCAACCCGCCCCGTGAGCAGCTTATGGACATAGCTCTGATGCCCTACATCCCAGACAATCTGATCTGTCGGGGACTCAAACACACGGTGGAGCGCCACCGTCAGCTCCACAACTCCCAAATTTGACGACAAATGCCCGCCGTTTGCGGAAACCGTTTTAATCAGTTCCCGCCGCAGCTCCACACAAAGCCCCGGCAATTGTTCCGGATAAAGTCTTTTGACGTCTTCCGGCCCCTTTATCTGATTGAGCAACGGAAATTCCAACAAAGTGTCCCTCCAACCGATACAAAAACCGCATTTGCATTTAAAAAATCCCAATGGGTTTGCACATGCAGTTTATGACTTTTCAGCCAATCACCAGCGCGATCAAGATACCAAGCATGATACCCGCAAGCACTTCCATCGGCGTATGCCCCAGGGACTCTTTCAGCCCTTTTTCTGTGACCTCAGAGCCGCCCTTTTCCGTAATCTCCACCAGCCGGTTGATCACTCGCGCCTGCTCGCCCGCCGCACGGCGGACACCCATCGCGTCATACATCACCACGGCCGCAAAAACAAATGCCAAGGCGAATTCCGGCGAGCCGGCACCACAGCTTTGCATAACGCCGACAAACAGCGCACTTACCATGGCAGAATGGGCGCTGGGCATACCGCCCGCACCCAAAATACGCTCTGCATCAAACTTTTTGGTGATAATCAATGTCAGGATGGTTTTGATAATCTGCGCGGAGATCCAGCCCAAGACCGCCGACATGAGAATTTTATTATGAAAAATATGCGCGATTACTAACATAGTACCCTCCACGCGTTTACCGCGCAAAATGATATCTGACCGTCCAAAAGCGCGCGGCTTACAACACACGCCGAAAGATCAGCGCCCCTCAATGGTCACGGCGCGACAAACCCATGGCAAAATCCGCTAAAAAGGTGCGTTCCTCGCCAAATATACATAAACACTCCACCGCTTCTCCCGACAGCTTGCGTGCGAGCTGCCGCGCTGTCTCCAGACCCAAATGGGTCACATAGGTGGATTTGTGATTTTCAAGATCGCTGCCCGCAGGTTTGCCAAGTGTTGCGGAATCTCCGGTCACATCCAAAACATCATCCATGATTTGAAATGCCAAACCCAGTTTTTCCGCATAGGCGGTAGCGGCATGGATATGCGACTCATCCGCACCCGCCAGAATGCATCCGCCCACAGCAGCGGCACGGATCATCGCGCCCGTCTTGCTACGGTGCATGGTCTCCAATAGTTCCAGCGGGATTTCTTTGCCTTCCGAGAGCAAGTCGATCATCTGCCCGCCCACCATGCCATGCCCGCCGGAAGCCTCCGCAAGCAATCCAAAAGCGCGGAGTGCATTTGGAGGCATAACACCACTTTGCATATTATTACACAAACCTGTTTCAAAAGCAAGACTGAGCAATGCATCCCCGGCCAAAAGCGCCGTGGCATAATCAAACTGTATATGGCAAGAGGGCCGGCCCCGGCGCAAGTCGTCATCATCCATACAGGGCAGATCGTCATGAATCAGCGAATAGGTGTGAATCATCTCCACCGCACAGGCAAACGGCAGCGCCTGTTCCTCGGTGCCGCCGCATAAGCGGCAAAATTCCAGCGTCAGCATCGGGCGGATACGTTTTCCGCCCGCCATCACGCTGTACCGCATCGCTTGAAAAAGGCGCTTTTGCGGTCCTTCCTCTTTGGGAAGATAGTGGTCAAGTGCCTCGTCTACCCGTTTGGTAATCCGTTCGATTTGTTCGCCGTATTCCATCATTGCTCCATTGCGCAGGCTGCGCGTCGTGGTTTTATTCGTTTTCCGCTGTTTGCGGTTGCTCTTCCTGTCCAGACGCTGTGGTAAGTTTGGCAATTTTCTGCTCCGCCTGCGTCAGCTTACGGTTCAATAAAGCGGAAAGGCGTGCGCCGGTCTCGAACAGCTTGATGGACGCGTCCAATGTTTCCTCGCCGCTCTCCAGTTTTGCCACGATTTCTTCAAGCTGTGTCATCGCTTCCTCAAATGTCGGCTCTTTTTTCATGCTGTTCACCTTACTGCCCCTATTTCCATATGTTCCACATCTTTGACCATGCAATGGGCCTGCCCGTCCGCAAACCGCAGGAGCAACATCTCATCCTCGGAAAGCGCTGCTGTGCGGGTAACAACGCGCCCCGCTGTATCTTCCACCACCGTGTAACCGCGCGACAGCACCTTCAGTGGGCTAAGCGCGTCCAATCTTGCCGCCAGCGCCGCAAAAGACGCCCGGCCTCGCTCGGCCTGTATTTTTGTCACAGCCGCCAGCCGCGCATCCAACATGTCCGCTTTCATGCGGTACATGTCCAACAGCTGTGCCGGCCTCTGCAAGGCTTTCGCCGCCTTTTCCTGCCTGCCGCGCAAATCGGTCACTTTCTGCACGAGCAGTGCAGACATTTGTGCCCGCAAAGAGAACACCTCCGCCATCACCGCCGTTTGGTCGGGTGAAAGCAGCTCTGCCGCCGCAGAGGGAGTGGGCGCGCGCACATCCGCCGCAAAATCTGCAATGGTGAAATCTGTTTCATGCCCCACGGCGGACACAACCGGAATCTCAGAATCCACAATGCAGCGCGCCACATCCTCATCATTGAACGCCCAGAGGTCTTCAATGGAACCGCCGCCCCTGCCAACAATCAGTACATTCGCCGCGTGTGCCGCGTTCATCGCGCGGATGGCATTGCAGATTTGGGCGGGTGCTTCCGGTCCTTGCACCAGCACGGGTGCAAGCACCACTTCCGCAAGCGGCCACCGCCGTTCAAGCACATGCAAAATATCCTGCAAAGCCGCGCCTGTCTCAGACGTAACCACTCCTACACGTTCAGGGTACAGCGGGAGCGGGTGTTTACGTGCCGGGTCGAACAGCCCTTCGCGCAGCAATTTTTCCTTGAGCTGTTCATATGCCACATGCAGCGCGCCTACGCCGTCCGGCTGCATATCATCAATATAAAACTGATACTGCCCGTCCCGCTCGTACAGGGACACGCGCCCAGAGACGATGACTTTCATACCATCCTGCGGTAAAAACCGCAGACGCTGCGCGTTTCCTTTAAACATCACCGCACGGATGACTGCATTCTCGTCTTTTATAGAAAGATAAAAATGACCCGAACGGAAATGATTTTTGAAATTAGAAATCTCCCCACGCAGAAATACACCGCTCAACCGTTCATCGGATTCAAGCAGTGTGTGTACATAAAAATTCAATTGGGAGACTGTCAACACAGAAAATCCCGTTTTCATGACTGTCCCGCCTTCCGCATGGCCAGTATGGCAATGCCCGCCGCATTGTCGGAAGAAAAACCGGGGCGGGCAAATACCGCGCCATACCGTTCGGTGAACGCTGCGCGGATATCGCTATTGGACATCACGCCACCGGCGTAGAGCAGCGGCAAATCAGGATAACGCATACGAACCGCGCGCGTCATGCCATCCAATGCGGCCGCAATGGCACAAATGCAATACCGCGCAACGTCTGCATCCGGTTCACCGCGCATCTGCATGGCGGCGCACCGGTTCTCAATACCGGAAAGGCTGCAATCGCCGCCCTTCATGCTTGGGCGAATGGAGAATGACCGATTGCTCTCGTGCGAAAGTGCTTCCAACGCCGGACCCGCCGGAAACGGCAGGCCAAGCAGCAATCCCACGCGATCCACGGCCTGTCCGGCTTTGAGGTCAAGCGAGGAGAACAGCAATTCCACTTTTGGCGTGCCGTCCGCCGGTTGGCAAAGCACCGCCTCGGTCGTCCCCCCAGACAGGTGGAACGCAACAAACGGACGCTCCAGCCAGTCCAGCTTGTCCGCCGAAAACAGTGCGGCAGCGATATGCCCCGCCTGATGGGAAAACGTAAAAACAGGCACATGCAAGGCGGCGGCAACGGCACGGGCGGTGCAGTGCCCCGCCTCAAAGCAAGGCATATAGGAGTCGTCAACATCACGCGGCCGCACCGACACGCCCACTGCTGCAACGGATGCATCCTCCTGTGCAAACAGTGCTTCGAGCAATTCCGGCAGCTGCTTAAGATGCAAATACACCGCATCGGCCTGCCGCAGACCCTTTTGCCCGCTTTTGACCGGCAGCAGCCGTTTCTGCTGAACCATCACACGGCGTTCCGTGTCATACAGTGCGGTAGAGGTGGTATAGTTGCTGGTGTCTATGCCAAGGAACGCATTCATGTGGCGTCTGCCTTCTCCGCGCGCACAAATGCGCCAAGTATTCCATTGATATAGGAACTATCCCCGTCCCCGCCGTATTTTTTGGCCAGCTCCACCGCCTCGTTGATGGCGATGCTGTCCGGGGTTTCTTTTGAATACAACAGTTCATAGAACGCAATACGCAAAACGGTTAGCACCACGCGGGGCAGACGGTCTTTGGTCCAGCCGATGGCATACTGTTCGATCTTCCGATCAATGTCATCCTTGTGCGTATAAACCCCGCCCGCCAGTTCTTCCGCAAACGCGTCCGGCAGAAATTCCTCCCGAGCCAACACCGCGAGATCCATAATCTCGTCTACATTTTCTTCTTTAAACAAGCCTTCAAAAACAAGGCAGAGCGCCTGTTCGCGCGCCTCACGTCTGGTCATTGTCCCTCTCATTCCATGCCCCCAACAAACGGGGAACGACTCCACGGTTCTTTTATTACACAACAAAACTTGACCCCTCCGCCCGGAAGGGTCAAGTTTTGTTTATTCGACAATCGGTTCTTCGTTGGTGAGCACTACGCCTGCCACATGCACATGCACTTTGGAAACGGAAATGCCGGTCATGGTCTGCACTGCGTCTTTTACCCGCATCTGCAATTCCGTAGCCACTTCCGGAATATGTGCGCCCAAATACAGGTTGACAAACAGGTCAAGCACCGCTTCCCCATCGTGCATTTCCATGCGAATAGCCCGATGGCCCGGCTTACGCCGCACAATGCCTTTGGTATCGGAAAGAGGACGCAGGGACAAACCGGCGACTCCTTTAACATCCGCCGCGGCGGTTCCGGCGATGGTGGCAATCACATCCTCGGAAATTTTCAGGCTGCCTTCTTCGGCGTAGGTATTGTATCCCATAAAATACGCCCTCCTTTTTCTATCGTCATTTCCACGGCATCCATATCCGTGGAAAGCATCCTCTGTTTTCGCGGTTCACAAATCCGGCGGTTTTTCCGGTCACATCACCCGCCTACTATGTATTATACCATAAACCGCCGGTTTCACAACTACTTTGACTGGATAATGTGGATATTGTCCGCAGAAACTTTCGTCTGCTGCATAACGATGTCGGCAATCTGGGCACTGTCGCTGGTGGAAAGCGGCTGGTTGCCCTTGGGCGCCACGACCACGCTGACAGTGCCGTTGTTAATGAAGCAAACGCAATCCTTAAATCCTTTGGATACGATGAGGCTTTCCACATAGCCCTCGTTGGTGATATTGTTTGCAATGCCGCTGATCTGCGTCTGTGCAGCCTGTTTGTCGGCAGCGGTCGCGGTGGTGCTGTTCAATGTGATTTGAAGCGCTTGCTCAGCTTCCGCACGGGTCTTGGTACGGGTCAGGCGCTGTTGAGCGAACAGGCTGCCGGAAGCAGACGCGGCAGAGCCTGCGGATGAAGCGGTGGAACTGGTGCCGGATGCGGTGGAACCGGTGCCGGACGTGGACACATAGGTGGACGTACCTAAAGCGCTGGATGCATTAAACACGCCCGCCACATTGGCGCCGCCATTTGCGCCGGTGAATTTCCAATTCAAAAAGATAGCGGTACCAAGCGCAACCACCAGCGCCGCAAGGATGATTTGCCGTTTTCCAATAATCATACTCATGGATTTCTCCTCCTGTTGTTGCCTAATCGTTTGTTTTGGGGTTGAAGGACGGTCTGCTTCTATCTGGAAGCCGTCTGCGCTTTAGGCGTCATCGGGCTGATACTGATACTGGTAGCCTGTAGATTTAGCGCGGTCATCACGGTTTGAAGCACCTCATCCTGTACGGTAGGGTCGTTCCCGCCGTCGCAGACAACCACCACGCCTTTTACAGGCGGCTGCATCTCGGTTTTGATGAGCGGCTGTTGGGCGCCGTTGCCGTTATCGGCCAGCACGGTGTCCTGCTCGGTATTGGTGTTCTCCTGCGTCTGGGCGTTGTCACCCGAGGCCGTTGTTCGGTTGTTCGTGGATTTCTGGTTCTGTTCATACACATACTGCACGCCGCTCTCAAGCGTGACCAGCACTTGCACACGCCCCACGCCCTGGATATTGCCAATAATACCGCGCAAGTTTCCTTCAAGCTGTTTGGCATAATCCACCGTGGTGATTTTGGCAGTGGATGTATTGGCGGTTTGTTTGGAAGACGGCGTGGACCAGAATTGGGAAAGAAAGATAAGAAGCACGCCCCCCATCCCCACCAGGAGAAGGATGGAACTGCCTTTTGCGCTCAAAAGCGCGCCTTTTGTCTTCTTGAAATCAAACATTTTGACCTCCTCCTTTTTCAGTGCCCTGCAACCGCCTCCGTGCAGACTCACTTCGCCAGCGTCTTGACCGGAATGCCAAGTGTTCCCTGCACTGCGGAAGAAATGTCCGCTTGTTTTCCCGCGTCCTCTGTAGAAAGAGAAATCATAACGCTCTGCGGGTCATACGCGCCGTTTGCGTCTTTTAGTACCACGACATCCACCGATACCGGCGTAACACCCTGCTTTTGGCAAACAGAACGCGCCACATCCGCCACGCTGTCCCGCACCTGCTGCAATGTCTGGTCGGCGACCGACTGCGAAAATACCGCCGTCTGAGCGTTGGCGGATGAAACGTTGAACCTCGGCAAACGGACATTACGCAAGCTGAAAAGCGGAACCAGCACGCTGCACAGAAAAAACAACGTGATTGCAAATTTGTAAATTTTTTCAAGATTGCCTTTGGGAGCCAGCGTCCCGGCAATTCCGGCGGCCAGCGCCGCCAGGCAAACCGACATGGCCCACGACTGGACTGCTTCCATTTTTGACCTCCCATTTTTTCAACAGCCGCATTCCTCATGTTACCTGCCCGCTCACCAGCAGCATGATGCAGACAGACACAATCATCGCCAGCGCACAGGCCACCACCAGCGCCACCAGCATTTGCAGTGCGTCCCGCACGCCCTTGAGAAGGTCAGATACATTGCCCACGCCCACTACCTCAGCCAGTGCAAGCGACAGTTCCACAGCCAGCAGCCAAAGCAAACATTCCAGCAAGACCGGCAGATAGGCCGCAAGGAACACTATTATTGCATATGCGCCGGTTGCATTTTTTAGAAGCCCCGCGCAGCTTGCCACGGTATTAAGTGCGTCGCTCACCGCACCACCCACGACCGGCACCGCACTGCTCACGACAAATTTGGCTGTTTTCATGGTCACGGTATCCGCCGCTTGTGTAATAAACCCCTGAATGGTAAGAACAGCGGTGAAGATAGTCAGCACAAGGACAAGCCCCACATTGACAATTTTGCGTGCAAAAGCGGCCAGACCACCGATATTTACCCCCGGCGCGATCGATCCAATGATACAGAAGGCAAGGAACATGCTGACCATCGGCACGAATGTGGTGGATGCTATCTGGGAAATGACCTGTGCCATCACCAACACGATGCCCTGCGACACCACACCGGAGGTCGGGTGCCCCGATGCAACCGCCAAGCCGCCATATACCGGAAGGAACATCGTCATAAAAGTGGAAGATTCCCGCACGGTAGCCGCCGCCGCCGCAATGCATTTGGTAATGGGCACCGCCAGCACACCCGCGATAGCCAGTGTGCACACAACCTCGAAGACCGTTTTCATCGACTTCTCTGCAAACGCGTTTTTCATCGCCTCGACCAGCGCACATAGAAGCAGGATGCCCAACACGGCCGCAATGGCTTTAAACGGCGCGGTCGCGGCCTCCCGCAGTCTCTGCCAGAGAAAGCTAAATACACTTCCAAGGGAAAAACCGCTCACGCCCTGCGGGCTTGCACCGTTCACACCGAGTTTGCTCAAAGATCCGCGTGCCGATGAAGGCACTTGCCCGCTCAGATCTGCCGCGCCGCTTTTCTGCGCCTGTTCGCTCAAGATTTCTCCGGTGCTTGCCGCCGAGACCGGCATAGCGAGCAGTGGAATCAACAGCAGTATCATCAACAATCTTTTCATTTGAACCTCCGCGGCATTTTTGCAAGACCGCATTGCACAGGAATGCCCATGCAACCCATATATATGACGCATACGCATCCTTTAGTATGCGGTGCTGCCGGAAATGTGCGGGCCTTTAAAAAATTTGCTCACTTATCCGGCAAGCAGACCGACAGCAAGTTCCGCCACTTGTCCGAACAGCGGCAGCGCAATCAGCAGCACAGCAAATTTGCCAGCCATTTCTACCTTGCCTGCTACCGCCGTTTCCCCCGCGTCTCGACAGGTGTCCGCCGCCAACTGGGTGACAAAACAAATGCCCAGCGATTTGATCAACACCGACACATAAGTTTTATTGATATGCGCCTGTGTGGTCAGGTGGTTCAGCTCCGTGAAGATGGGCGTTGCCTTGGAAAGAATCAGCCCAAACAGCAGCACACCCGCCGTCAGCCCCAGCAGCATCGCATATTCTTTCCGATATTGACGCAGCAGCACCGCAAAGGAAGCCACCGTAACGGCGATGCCCGCGATATGTAACATGTCCATTTTTGACCTCCGCACCGTTCATCCTAAAGCCCAAACAGGGATTTGACCGTATCGAACAGGTGGCTAATCTGCTGAATAATCATAAACAGCACGACGATCAGCCCCGCAAGGGTAGTCATCGTGGCCTGTTCTTCCCTGCCAGAACGGATAAGCACCTGATTGAGTACGGAAACGATGATGCCGATAGCGGCGATACGAAAAACAAGATTGATATCCATTGACGTTCCTCCATCCCCCGCCGCATACGCTGCGGGCATTATGGAAATTTGCGTTTCTTTAAAATAAGATAACGACTAAAAACACACCCGCCAGCACGCCGAGGGACGTATACATCTTTCCTCGTTTGGCCCGATCTTCCCTTGCGCGCGTCAGGCGCTGGCGCAGCAATTCCCCATACCGCGCACAGTTAGCTGTCTGCCCATCCACATCGGTAGTGCCAAGCACCCGCCCGAACCACGCGAGTGCTTCATGATCGCCCGCGTCAAGCGCAAGTTCGGGTTTTGCCATGTGCAGCGCTTTTTCCCACGCGGCGGGAAAATCCCGTTCCCTTATAAAAATCTCCCGGCACATACCAAATACACGCAGCTCCTTGTATTCCGGCATTGCATCGCATTTTGCCATAATGTCTTCCAGCGGCGCGGCCAGATACCGAATCTCCGTGGAGATTGCGTCGAGCGCACCCACAAACCCTTCCAACTGCCGCACACGCTTGGAAAACATCGCTGATTTAAGAAGCCCTGCCGTCGTGCAAACGCCAAACAGCATCATCAGCCCCAACAGCTTGAAAATCATGCAGTTCACCTTCCCGATAAAACGCTTTGACCCGGCCCGGCCGCTCGCGCCCGCAAAGCAGCGCCGCCTGCGGGAACGCGCCTGTCTCAAATATTGTGCGCATATGCGGTCGCGCAAACAATTCTTTCATGCTGGAAGCATGTGCGCTGGCAATGACCGATACCCCGGCGTTTAAGCTCGCGGCTACCGCACGGGCGTCTTCTTCCCCGCCGATCTCATCGCAGATGATAACGTCCGGTGAAAGGCAGCGTACCGATTGCATGATACCTTCGCCCTTTGGGTAGCCATCCAGCACATCACATTGCCCGACATCGTTCTGCGGCACGCCTTTAAAGGTGGCGGCAATCTCACCGCGTTCATCCACGATAGACACGCGGCACCGCCCCAGCGCACCGCTTGAGAGCTGCCGTGCCAGATCGCGCAGCACCGTAGTTTTTCCGCAGCCCGGCGGTCCGGCGAGAATGGCGCCTCGCATACGTTCTTTTGTGCCAAGTGCAGCCAAAAAACCGTCCGCCGCGCCGCGGAACTCTCTGGCAATGCGCAGGTTGATGCCGGAGATGTCACGCAGATTGGTCACCGTGCCGCTTTGCAGAACGGCGGTGCCGCACAGACCCGCCCGGTGACCGCCCCGCAACGTGACGAATCCACAGCGAATTTCATGCTGATGTGCATAGACCGAGCTATCACAGATTAGGCGGAACGCATCCTCCAACTGCGGACGCATGGCAACCAGCACATGCTCCCCCATCTGCTCCGACACTACACCCGCACAGGTCAGGTAAAGGTCTTTGCCGGCAAGCGCCAATACCACCGGACGGCCGGCGCGCAGGCGAACTTCCTGCACCTGCGCCCGCACACGTTCGGGCAGTTTACGCAATGTAATGCCAAGCGCACCCAGGCTTGCCGTGGCTTCGTCAAACCGTGCGGCCATTTCGCGTTCCATCATGCAACCATCCCCTCTCCCTATCAGACTATGGAGCTTTGTCCTACTTTAGAACAAAAACAGGGACAGGCCTTTCTTTTCGCCCGTCCCTGTTCTATATAGAACCCAAATATAATCGCATCATTGAATTCCATGTGAATGCATTCATTTGCAATCAAAAAGAAAATTTACCCGAATAATAAACCACACCGGATTTGGTTTCGCTGCCTTTTGCAGTGTTGTACAACACCATTGTGCCGTTACCGACACGGTACAACGGTGTGGCGCGCTCATAGGGAAAAATTGTGCCGATGCGCGTACCGGACATATTGTAAACAGGCTCGTTCGTGCTGCCATTTTTCCATTGCATATAGAAGCGGTTATGAAGCAAATCCTGCCGATTGTGTATGAACCCGTGCGCATAACCGCCCGTGTTCAATGGATAGACGACTTCGGCAAGCTGCCGTTCAAAATCCACGCCGAGAATACAGATATGGTCACCGGCCTCTACCTGGTGGTTGCCGACACGGCTGCCATCTCGGTTCAGCACGTCAAAATTTGCGCCTGCCACCGCGTTCCACGGATGCGGCATTGTGTCCAGATAATAGACATCCGTATCCCATACATTCCCGTCCGACGAACCCCCTCCGGAAGAACCTCCTAAAAAGATCCCGTTGGTTGCAAGGTTGCTGTCCACTTTATTAGAGATTCCCGTCACCCGCCGGGAATCTGTATATTGCCACATGGTATATGCCGCAAACACGTTGTTGCTGCCCGGCTCTGTCACGCCGTATTGCGCAATCCAAAGCCGATACGTTGTAAGTGAGCGATCCAAATAGGTATTGATAAAATTCCGTCCGGAATAAATCATGACCTGCTGCCCGGAAAGACGCTGAAATTCTTCTGCGAACGCACGCACATTCGCACTCACAACCGTGCGGGTCAATCCGCCGCTCTCCTCGACGTCCACGGCCGGGATGCAGGAATACGGATATTTCCTAACCTGTTTATAAAAATAGTCGGCCTGTGCAGCGCTATATGCGGCGTCCCCGCGCGGCCAAAGATAATGATAAAATCCGAAAGGCAAACCAACGGCCTGCGCGTTTTGCGCAAATGTCGCCGCTTGGGGGTCTATAAAGGTCGTCCCTTCACTCGCTTTGAAGTACAGCGCCTGTACCTGCCCGCGCAATGCCATCCAGTCGTTGACCGTATCGCCGTGATATAGATCCACAACGGAGATGTTTGCAGTTCCATCGCTTGGTGTAGCAGCATACGCCTGAGCGGAAAATGGCAGCCAAATAGCCAGTATAACAGCCGATATTATCAATTTCCTCTGTTGCATCGTTTATCCTTTCGCCACATCGATTGCATGAACAAACTATTTTCATGATATGTGAAAAGTGGACAAACGTTCGTTTATAAAAATGCGTGCAAAAAACCGGCAGGAGATTTCCCTCCCCTGCCGGTTAAAAAGCATAGCCAGGCCACGCACATCACACGCGGACTAACGGCTGCGATACATATAGCTGCTATCAAAATTATACAAATGGATGCATCTGTGTGTCAAAAATGCCGGTACGGCAAATATGGTCGATATAGGGTTCCAGTCCCGCATGGCGGGCAAGCGCCGCCGCAAAACAGCCGGGATTCAGGTTTTCAGACTGCCCGGCAGGCAATGTCGCCCGGATAGACAGCATGCCATCATGCGCCGCGGTTTCCGCCTGCACTAAAAACGGCCGAACATCGATGTCATGCATGCCGCGCTTGGTCTTCTTTTCGATGGGAATCGTCGGCAACGCCAGCAAGCTCCGCCATGCATTTTCCAGCATTTCTCCCGAAGCATCCGGATACTCCAGTTCTATTGTATATGTGGCGTAGGTGATCTCGGTCGTTTTCATTTGCGGCGGCACGGCCTCAAGGATACGGATGCCCTCCGGCATTTCCGCATGCAGGCGGTCACGCACCTCCTCAAATGACATTTCCCCATCCAGCCGCATGTCCATGACCTCGCAGTCGCTTTCATAAAACAACGATAACGGCAGAGCAAACGTAATGTACGGGTGCGGATTAAACCCTTGTGTATACCATGCGGGGATGCCTGCCCGTTTTAGCGCACGCGACATACATCGGTTCAAGTCCAGATGCGAAATAAAACAGGCACGCCCCTTTTTTTCAAAACGGATTCTCAATGGCTGCACAGTGGACATCCCCCTTCCAGTCGCGTGGCGCCGCAAGCGCCGCAGGCCTCTCTGCAATTGGGGGAAGTGACGCTTTGATGCGCCTTTTCATGTTCCCGCCACAAAAATGTTTTGTCTATGCCATAATCAAGGTGATCCCACGGCAGCACCTCTTCGCCTGGCCGCGTCCGGTTGGCGTAAAAAGCGGGATCAATGCCTGTTTTTGCAAATGCTTCCATCCATTTTTCAAAATCAAAGCATTCATCCCAGCCGTCCAGCCGGCAGCCTAAGCGAAATGCCTGCTCGATCACATCAGCCAGTCTGCGGTCACCCCGCGCCAGCACAGCCTCCAGAAAACTGATATGTGGTTCATGACAGCTCAAAGAAATCTTCCGGCTCTTGATACATCCGCGCAGATGCCGCTGCTTTTCCACGATTCTTTCACGGGTATCCTGCGGCTCCCATTGAAATGGCGTAAAAGGCTTGGGCACAAATGTGGATACGCTCACGCTCACATGCACAGCCTTACCTTTGGGCTTGTCCGGCATATGGTAAAAGGCATCCACTACTTTCTGCGCCAGATCGGCGATGCCTTCCACATCCTCCAGAGTCTCGGTGGGCAGTCCCAGCATAAAATACAACTTGACATTGGTCCAGCCGCCCTCAAAAGCCAGACGACAGGTGCGCAGGATTTCTTCTTCCGTAACATTTTTATTAATCGCATCGCGCAGGCGCTGCGTACCGGCTTCCGGCGCAAATGTCAGCCCGCTTTTGCGCACGCCGCTCACTTTTTCCATCAACTCACGCGAAAAATTATCGACCCGCAAAGACGGCAGAGACAGATTGATCTTTTCCTGTTCTGTCCAAGCGGTCAAGTCTCCCAGCAGCGGTTCCAGACGGGTGTAATCACTGGTGGAAAGAGATGCAACCGAAATCTCATCATACCCGGATGTTTCACAAAGGTCATGCGCCTGTGCGCTCAATGTTCCCGGTGCTTTCTCCCGCACCGGGCGATAAATGAATCCCGCCTGACAAAAACGGCAGCCGCGGATGCATCCCCGAAATACTTCGATTACCGCGCGGTCATGTACAATATCGATATACGGAAGAACAAACTGCTTGGGATAATAACTTCGATCCAAATCAGGCATCACCCGTTTGCGCACGCGCGGCGGCAATTCCGGCAAAGCAGAAGATACTTCCGCCACCGTTCCGTCTTCGTGGTAAACCGGTCGATACAACTGCGGCACATATACACCATCAAGTTGTGCCGCCGCCTGCAAAAACGCGGATTTACCACGCTTATCCCGTTTGTATTGACTGTAAAGTGAAACCACTTCACACAGCACTTGTTCCCCTTCTCCAAGGACAAAAAGATCGGCAAACGGAGCCATCGGCTCTGGATTGCAGGCGCATGGGCCACCGCAGATCACCACAGGGTCTGTTTCTGCACGGTCGCATGCGCGCAGCGGCAGCCCCGCCAAATCTATCATATTCAGCACGGCGGTATAACTCATTTCATACATCAGCGTAAATCCTATAAAGTCAAAAGACTTGATGGGGTCTCCGCTTTCGAGTCCGTAAAGCAGAATGCCTTGCGTACGCATCTGCTGCTCAAAGTCAGTCCAAGGAGCAAATACGCGTTCACACCACACACCGCTCATTGCGTTAAGCACACCATATAATATTTTCATGCCCAGATGCGACATGCCTATTTCGTACAAATCAGGGAAACAAAACGCAAATCGAACATCGATCTCTTCCTTTTTTTTATGGACGCTACCCAATTCCCCACCGGTATATCGGGCGGGTTTTTGCACCATGCGCAGTGCCTTTTCCAGTTTTTTCTCCAAATTGTCCTCCGTAATGGCCAATAAAGTATCGTTATCCAAATATTTGTGCCTTTGTTATGATACCCGAAACCAGATCGATTTTCAATATCAGCCCTTGCCAGACTGCAGGAATTTTCACCTTATTGTCCGTCTAAACATAAATTGACAGTGTACAGGAGGGTGATGTCCCCAACTTCTTTTCACATATGCAAAATCTCCCGTACAGCTTTCAAATGATACAATGGATGGTATGAGAAGCATGAGTAATTATTATAAAGACAATTGGGATGACCCATGCGAGCCATGGAATAAGTGCAATCCTTGCCATATGGGCCCAACTGGACCCACAGGACCGACTGGACCGTGCGGACCGAGAGGTTGCCCCGGCCCGACTGGACCGACTGGACCGTGTGGACCGAGAGGTTGCCCCGGCCCGACTGGACCCACAGGACCCATCGGACCTACGGGTGCTACCGGCTCGACTGGTGCCACAGGACCGACCGGACCCACGGGCGCTACCGGCTCGACTGGTGCCA
>NZ_JBDNLG010000008.1:0-52570 GCF_047718355.1 Ethanoligenens sp. | reverse complement strand
TGATGATTATTTCATTATAAAATAATCGAAAAATGAATGACAAAACAGAAAACGCAAGTGCATAGCGGTAAACCGCATATCACTTGCGTTTTGAAACAAAAGCAATTTTGCTTATTGAACGCACCTTTACATAAAGGCGTTTCCATATGCAAATGCAGGACTTTCAGAGTCTATACAGCAAAAACTTACTTTTACTACTCTTATTGACCGTTTCACAAGTTGAGTGTGCGATTGCACTGGTTTTAAGTAACCAACTTATAAAATTTGAGCTTCTAACTCAATCAATAAGGCAACGAAAGTTGCCAATTGGCATTGACCCGTTGTGCCTGTACTTTCCATGGGAAAGCGGTCAATTTTTTTGCTTGAAGAGGCTCTCAAAAAGCCTGAATTTAAGGAATTTCGGCTTTATTATATCTCTTCAGCGCGAAAAAGTCAAGTGTTTGATCTGCACGGACCGCCAGCCGGCATCACGTCGCATAAAACAGGCTGTAGCAAAACACCGCTATATCTTACAGGGCAGCAGTGTCCAGCTGAAACCTGCCAACCATCTGCTTGAGTATATCGGCCTGTCCAGAGAGTTCCTCACTGGAGGCGGCGCTCTCTTCTGAAGTGGCGGAGTTGGTTTGGACAACTGTGGAAACCTGCATTAAGCCTTGAT
The DNA here is from genome assembly GCF_047718355.1 of Ethanoligenens sp. Taxonomy (NCBI): domain Bacteria; kingdom Bacillati; phylum Bacillota; class Clostridia; order Eubacteriales; family Oscillospiraceae; genus Ethanoligenens; species Ethanoligenens sp. The sequence continues at coordinate 51,912 of NZ_JBDNLG010000008.1, read as the reverse complement.
CAATCTGTGCGATAGCGGTAGCCTGCGCATTGGATTGCTCAGCAATCCCATTAACAAGGACCGCCGCATTCTGAACGCTCTCCGATATTCTTTTCAGCGTTTGAGCGGTCTCGTTTGCAATTTTCATCCCGGTTTCCACTTTGTTGATAGAGCTTTCAATCAGTGCAGTCGTTTCCTTGGCGGCTTCAGCGCTTTTCCCCGCAAGATTTCGGACCTCTTCAGCGACAACGGCAAACCCTTTCCCATGTTGGCCTGCCCGTGCCGCTTCAACCGCCGCGTTCAAAGCCAGAATATTGGTTTGGAATGCAATGTCATCAATGACCTTGATGATTTTGGAAATATCGGTAGAAGACGCATTGATTTCCCGCATCGAATTTAGCATCTCATTCATTTTTTCAGTGCTGTATTGGGCTTCTGCTTTCGAATCGCCAACAAGAGAATCTACTTTTGCGGCATCGGCGGCACTTTGCCTGGTTTGCGCAGCGATTTCCGTAACGGACGCTGTCAATTCTTCTACAGAACTGGCCTGCTCTGTAGCACCTTGTGAAAGTGACTGACTCGCATCAGAAACCTGCCGAGAACCTGAAGCGACTTGATCCGCCGAAATGACGACTGCGGAAAGCAGTTCGTTGAACGCATGAATCGCCTGATTCATCGATAGTTTGATTCGATTATATTCACCCTTGTATTCACCGGTCATCTTAACGGTGAGATCTCCGTGTGAAAGCTCCTGGAGAATCAAAGCGGACTCTTCAATCGGTGCGGCAACCGCCTCCATGGTGCGGTTCATCCCTTCGATGATTGCGCTGTAACCGCCGTTAAATTTGCTTTGATCACCGCGAACCTTCAAGTTTCCATCAATGGCTGCCGCCGCCTGCATGTTGACATCTTCGATCAGGTCACTTATCGCCTGCATCATGGCAATCAAGGCGGGAGTCATCCGATCGTTTTCAGAGAATTTCCCGACTTTCTTTAGCTCTTCAAGGGAACTCAAATCTCCGTTCCCAACTTCTATTAAAATCTTGCCGATATGAAACTGGTGACTGCGCACGCCGTTAATGGATTCAGCAAAATCGTGCAGCATCCCCGGATACTCTTCAGACATTGGGGTTGTATAATCATTTTGCTCCATTTTGCCCAACACAGCGACCGCCTCATCCAGTGGCACAATAATAGAATCCAGCGTTTTGTTGACCCCGTCAACAATTTGGGCAAATCCGCCCTTCAGCCTGCCGACATCCCCGCGCACGGTAAGGTCGCCGCTTAAACCGGCCTGTGTAAGCTTGGCGGATTCAGCAATCAAATATTCCAATTATTCCCTAACATGATTCAGATTGTCGATAAGCACCGCGTAATAGCCTTTATAGGCATTGTCCATATTCGGTTGGTGCTGGCCTTGCGCAAGATTGCTGACAAAAGCGGATGCCACATCCAACGGCTCTTTAATTGCGTCAAAGGTCTGGTTAACGCCCTGGATGATTTGGGCGAAAACGCCTTTGAGTTTTGTTTGATCGCCCCGCACATCCAGATTTCCGCTCAGACCCGCCTCGGCCAGTTTGGCCGACTCGTTTTCAAGTATATAAATGGAATGCCTGACTTGGTTTAAATTGTCGACCAAATCCGCAAAATATCCTTTGTATGCGTTGGGGATGTCATCTTGATGCGCACCGTCTGCTAATTTAAGGATAAAAGCGGAGGATACATCAAGCGGCTCCTTTACAGTATCCAGCATCTTGTTCACGCCGTCGATGATATCTTTGTAGCTGCCTTCGTGAGTCGTACTGTCTGCGCGGGTATCCAGCCTGCCTTCCAGTGTTTCAGAAATCAAGCGTTGCACATCCGCCTCCAGATGGCGAAGCGACTCGGCAATTTTTTTGAATGCATCGGCCAAAATTTCCGTCTCATCGCCCGTGGAAATATCTATATCTACTTTTAAATCACCTTTTGAGATGGAAATGGCCGCTTGTACCACTTTTTGAATCGGCTCGCTGATAAAACGGGCAACACGTTTGCCTGCTCGCGTAGCGAGAAAAACAAACACCCCAATCACCGCCAGTATGCCCGCTATGACAATGTAAAAAAGAACCGTCTGTGACTCATAGCGACTGTCTGCCTGGTTCACGTTAATACTAAACGCATTCGTTGAAGCCCGATCCATGTCGTTTACGATTGTAACAGCATTTGTAATCAACGCTTGCGCCTGTGTCTTATCACCCGCAGCTATAAATTTTTCAAACTGATTGATTATGGTTGAATATTCGGAGAGGCATTTTTTGATTTGGTTGTAATTCTCCATTTCATTTGCTGAGGATATATTATTACTGTAATTCTCAAATTGCTGTTCCATGTCCGTAAACGCAGCATTGAGATCCCTGATCGTATCGCTTTGATCGCCCGTATTTAGTAAAAGCGTTCTTAAATTGACCCGCACTGCAGATAAGTCGGTAGACGCCTTGTATAAGGGTGTCAGCGGAATAATATTCTGCTTATACATTTGATGGGATACGTTGTCGACAACTGCCAAGCTGATAATTCCTACCAGACCGACGACGATGCTGCTTAATAAAGCAATGAAGATGATGGATTGAGTGATTTTTTGGGAAATGGTTCTTTTCTTTTCTTTTTTCACAACGAACTCTCCTTATTTGCTTATCTTATCGGTTGATTCTCGCATGATGATTGCTGTCTGAAAGCTGCATCAGTCTCCTGTATTGTGCTTTCCCCTGATAGAGCCACTCTGTTCAAGGCACGCCGCACATTTCATCCTGCAATACATCTGATTGGATCCCATTCCTTTAAATAAAATCCGGTAAAACAAAAAGCCACAGCAAGACGCCATGGCTTTTTGCACGGCAACCTGACTATCCAGTCTTTGCATGAGTCTGCACTCCAATAGCGCATGTTCATCAGACCATGCGTTGGCAGCCGTGTCATTTTTATTTAGATTCACCTATGAAAATTATATAGTTTCTCCAGAAGAATATCCACATGTAAAGTGACGATAGCTACCCGAATAAATTGTCGAATTTCGTCAAATAACATTGCCATCGCTCAAAAACCGTTTTAAAGATGATAAAGGCACTATCGCCTGTTCGGCATCGTCACAGCGCCGCAAGGCCCACCACAAGTGGAATGGTTACCACTGAAAGCAACGTGGAGAGGGCCATCATCCTGGTAGGAAACGCTGTATCTTTACCGTGCACGCCGGCAAACAGCACACAATAGCCGGCGACCGGACAAGCCGAGAGCAGGATAGTCGGCATCCACACTGCTCGCGGCAAGCCGGTGACTCGAAACACTACGAACGCCGCAAGAGGAATGGAAAGATTGCGCATGAGAACACCCGGCCAAATACTTCTATCCGCAAGCAATGTGCGCGGGTGAAGCCTTGCAAGGCTATTTCCAATGACAATCATCGACAGGGGGGTGTTGAGATTATAAAGATATCCAATGCCCATAGAGACGAGCGATGGCAGCCGCACCGCACACAAAAACATGGCGAGTCCGGCCGCAATCGCAATGATGTTCGGGTTGCACAGAATTTTCCAAGCCGTCTTTCTATCAGGTTTCCCTTCGTAGAGAGAAGACCCATGTGTCCAGCAGAACAGATTGAATACCGCCAGATAGGGTGTACCATAAAAAATCCCTTGTGCACCCATTACAGCTTGTAATAGCGGCACACCCATAAAACCCGCGTTTGAATATACGGTGCCAAATTCCAACACCCGCCTGCGGTCCGCATCCGGTATCATCCGAGGACGGAAAATCAGCCGTGCGGCTATAATCGACAGCACAAAAAGGGCCATCACACCGCCGAACGACACCAAAAGTCCGGATGCGCGCGCACGGGAAAACGGCTGGTCAAACGCCCGCAAAATCACACAGGGCGAAACAAAATAAATTAATATCTTCGTAATATCCCGTGCAGCGTCATCATGCAAAAAATGCAGCCGATTGGAAAGCACTCCCACGGCCATCAGCGCAAACACCATCAAGACCTGCGTAAGTACCGTAATGAAAGCCAAAATGTATCCATCTCCATTTGTGTGCGCTTCTTAATTGTTGGTTTTCACCGTCATTTCTAATGATGCAATAGAATTATAAAATCCGATCAATTGGTCCGATATAAACAGATTCAGTTTCTATATTTCTATTTAACTATGCAAACAGTATCATAGCAAACCAGATTTCCCCTGTCAATGTTGTATATTTCTTTTCCGTAACGTATATGTTATACTCGTCTTTAGCGACCAAGCGGGTTCGACCAAACAAAATCCACTGGTTATCACCGTCGTGCTTTAAAAAGTAAGCTGCTCAAAACTGGAACCCAGCTTCTGGACACGATCGGCTACGACCATTTATTTCTGCGCGACAGATCACGCGATCAATCGCCGCAAAGCGAAAGGATAAAATTGTGCTGCTGTTAACTGCGGAAAAAATAAGCAAGAGCTATAGTGAAAAAATAATATTAAACAATGTTACGTTCGGCATCAACACCGGGGATAAAATCGGCGTAATCGGAACAAACGGCACGGGAAAATCCACCTTGCTCAAAATCATCGCGGGATTAGAAATGCCGGACAGCGGAACCATTACCAAACCCGGCAACGTGCGCATAGGCTATCTGCCACAAAACCCGATTTTTGAGGACGGTGTCACTGTATTAAGCCAGGTGCTGCGGGGTATCTCCGAACAACAGCGTGAATCAAAAGAATATGAATGCAAAGCCATTCTGACAAAGCTGGGTATCACCAATTTCGACGGGCTGGTCAGTCAACTGTCCGGCGGACAGAAAAAGCGCGTGTCTCTGGCAAGCGCACTGGTGACGCCCGTGGAAATACTGATTCTGGATGAACCAACCAACCACATGGACAACGATATGGTCGATTGGCTTGAGCGCTATCTTGCGCGCTATACCGGCGCAATATTGATGGTGACACATGACCGGTACTTCCTTGACCGCGTTACAAACCAGATTGTTGAACTACAAAAAGGAAATTTATATACCTATCATGCAAACTACACCAAGTACCTGCAACTGAAAGTAGAACGGGAAGACATGGCGGTTGCAAGTGAACGGAAACGGCAGAGCCTGCTCAAAAAGGAGCTGGCATGGATTCAGCGAGGTCCGCGCGCACGCGGTACCAAACAGCGTTTCCGCGTAGAACGCTTTGAAGCACTCAATGAGCAAACCGTTGACCTTGAGCAGCAAAAATTGAAAATGAATTCCATGAGTGCAAGACTCGGTAAAAAAATCATTGAGATCAGCAACATCTCCAAGCACTATGGCAGCCGTCAGCTGATACGCGATTTTTCATATAATCTGCTGCGCGACGACCGCATTGGAATCGTTGGCGCAAACGGTTGCGGAAAATCCACATTTTTAAAAATCATAACCGGAAAGATCGCTGCCGACAGCGGTCTGGTCACCATAGGCGAAACCGTGCGAATCGGCTATTTCTCACAGGAGTGTGAGGAAATGGACTTGAATATGCGGTCAATAGACTATATCAAGGACATATCCGCCGAGGTCGTAATGCCGGAAGGCACGCTGACCGCATCCCAGATGCTTGAGAAATTTCTATTTACATCTGATTCACAGTATGCGCCCATCGGCAAACTCTCAGGAGGCGAACGCCGCAGATTATATCTGCTCGGGATTCTCATGCAGGCGCCAAATGTTTTGCTTTTCGATGAACCTACAAACGACTTAGACATTGAGACCCTTACCATTCTGGAAAACTATTTGCAGGATTTTTCAGGCGCAGTAATCGTTGTTTCACATGACCGCTATTTTCTTGATAAAGTTGTGGAACACATTTTTGCCTTTGAACAGGACGGTCACATCCGTGATTATGTAGGCGGTTTTTCAGATTATATGGCAATTAAAGAATCAGATCCGCCCAAGAAACCGAAAATAGCAGCCAATCAGTCAAAGACAAATCGACCCAGCCATCCCGCCAAGTTGAAATTTTCATTCAACGAGCAGCGTGAATATGACCAGATCGACGATATAATCGCTAAATTGGAGAAACAAATTGCAGCGGCAGATCTTGAAATCCTCAAAGAAGCGAGCAACTATGTCATATTGCCTGAACTGATTGCAAAAAAGAAAGCGCTTGAAACAGAGCTCAACGCCAAAATGGACCGCTGGGTGTATTTAAACGACTTGTCTGAGAAAATAGCCAAACAAAATAACCGCGGCTGAACGTTAACCCCCCCACAAGCGACCGCAAAAAAATACCCTGTTTCCCGTTGCAAATCACAGCGGCAAATTGATTCACGCTTGATCGCCCTTTCACGGGACGATCGTGGCCGTAACCGTCTCTTTCTCCTGCAGCACGGTAGCTTGCCGGTACTCCTGCGATAGTGTTTCAAACAATTTTTTGACTGATACGATCTCGTTTACTTTGTATCCATTGGCCCCAACGAAAGCAAAGCCGTTGGCCAATTTACCTCTGCACGCACTGATGAGCGCTTTGAAAATACAGTACGGGCTTTGCTGCTGCTTGCAGGTTACGATACAATGAAACGGGCAATCCGCCGGGTGCTTCTTTCCTTGCTCGGCATCACGGAGAAAGCTATTGATAATGGCGCGTCCAGGCATTCCAACCGGGCTTTGAATAATCCCGATATCTTCTTTTTTACAATTTACATAGGCTTGTTTAAAAGCGATGTCTGCATCACATTCATCTGTAGCGACGAACCGCGTACCCATTTGCACAGCGGATGCGCCTAAATGGAAGAACCGTTTGATGTCCGCCCCGCTGAAAATCCCGCCTGCCGCGATAACTGGAATCTTGTGCTCCACATGCATTTCAATCGGATGAATGGCTTGCAGAACTTCCTGCAGTAAATTTTCCAACCGATACGCCGGATTGTCGATTTGATCCCGATGAAATCCCAAGTGACCGCCAGCCATAGGGCCTTCAACCACAAACGCATCCGGCGTATACGCATATTTTTCCTGCCAGCGTCTGGTAAGGACTTTTGCAGCACGCGCAGACGAGATGATCGGCACCAATTTGGTTTTACATCCTTCCCGTATATACGAAGGCAAATTGAGCGGCAGCCCTGCCCCTGCAAAAATAACGTCGATTCCTTCTTCGATGGAGGCCTTTACCATTTCCCCGAAATCACTAAGTGCCACCATAATATTGATGCCCAGAGCCCCTTGGGTTTTTCCTCGGGCACGGCGGATTTCTTCTTTTACCGCGGCAATATTATCTTGTACACTAAAGCCGGCTTTGTGCACCATGCCGACCGCCGCCGCAGAAAGGACACCCAGCCCGCCTTCGTTTGCCACAGCGGAGGCCAGCCCTGCAAGGGAAACGCCCACACCCATCCCGCCCTGCACAACAGGGGTCTTTATTACCAAATCACCAATCACAAGTGGTTCCTGATCAAAATATGGCATCATTTTTACTCTCCAACTCCGTTAACAAATACATGCTTGATTTCACGTTATCAACAACCTATTTTACATCGGTGCACAGAAAAAACCAGACTGTATCCGGCAGTCTGGTCATGTATGCCTAATCCCACACGCTTGCTGGTGTGTGGAGATATTTCGACGCTACATAATTCTTTCCCACCGAAAGACATTATATCTACGCAATACGGCAGGTCTCCTGACTTAAATTCATCCGCCGCCTCATCCTTCCCGGTTTCCCAGTGGTGCAAAAGAGGCTTTGTCCTTCTCACAGTAGCGGGGGCTGTCACGGTTTTTCACCGTATTCCCTATTGATGCATGGTTGATGCAACCGTATTGCTGTATTTAGTTGTTACCTATATCATATGCCCTTTCAGCAAAATGTCAATTGGTTTATGATACTATTATAACCACAAAAATTTCAACAGTGCTATGATTCTGCGGTGCGGTTCACATACCGGGGCATTTTATCTATGCCGTTGACTTTTACCACATTCCAACTATAATAAAGGAAAACAAACCAGAGAGGATCTGTTAACTTTGGAAATCGCACATCAGAATGCGGATCGTTTTTCGAAATTTGCTGATTTTTACGATCAGGTGCGCCCGGCTTTACCCTTGGAGGTTCGTTCCATCCTCCTGCAATACCTCGGACATCAGCCGTCCGTCCTGGTCGATATTGGCTGTGGAACCGGGTTATCTACAGCCGGATGGTCGGGATACGCGGCCAATATTATAGGGGTCGAGCCCAGTGATGCGATGCTCTCCATTGCACAAAACCGCACGGCAAGTGACTCTTCTATTCGGTATATCCATGCGTTCTCTGACCAGACCGGTTTGCCGGATGACAGTGCGGATTTGGTGACTTGTTCCCAATCCTTTCATTGGATGGACCCCGATAAAACCATTCCGGAAATCGCAAGGGTTTTAAAAACCGGCGGTATTTTTTCCGCCTTTGATTGCGATTGGCCGCCAGTCTGTCACTGGGAGGCGGAGAAAGCGTACGAAGAGTTGTTTGATGTGTTACATCGGATGCACGCAGAGAACCATAAAACGAAAGATCGGTATAAGCATTGGGATAAAAACAAACATCTCGAAAACTTGAAAAAGAGCGGAAAATTTCGTTATGTACGTGAGGTGTTGTTTTCCCAAACAGAAGAGACCGACGCGGAGCGCTTTATCGGTCTGGCATGGAGCCAAGGGGATTTGCAGTCTTTACTGGAGGCCGGTGTGGAAGAAGCACAATCCTTTTACGATACTTTTGAGAAAAAAGTGCGCCAAGCAATGGGAACCAAACGATATCCCATTCGATTCGGCTATCGCATGCGCCTTGCCGTCAAATAACGGCTTATTGCATGACGATTGTCGGTGTATGTGCTCTAAGACGGTGTTACAAATAACAGACAAAAGCCCGCTGCCCAGTGCCCGAAAACGGGACGCTGGCCAGCGGGCTTTTGCTTGCGTAATCGGAGTGCGGGGCTGTAGTGCAACTCAAATCCAGTTATTTTCAGTCAGATTGGAAAACCTACGCCTCTGTCCGACGGGTCTTTTGAAACGCCCTTTTTGTTATTCCATTCTGCTCTTCTACTGACATCTTTGAAGTCCATCCCGACATGTGTTATACTATGGATTCCAGCGGAAAACCCCGGATGAACATGCTGATTTATGGAACCGCTAAAACCATATACTATATTAGAAGAGGCTATTATGAACGAAAAAGAAGTCGCAGAAATTCGCCGCCGCTTCCGACAGGAAACGAGCAATATTACGCACATACGCGGATGCTTTGTAAACGACCAACGCGAAATTGTTTCGCAGTTCGATCAGTCACTTCTTTCGATGTCACAGGAGGAGTCCGAAAGATTCCTGTCTATTATCAAACGGACGTTATCTGGCACCCTTGAAAAAAATCTGATTGACATCTCATTCGAGACGCAGCAGGTCGTGGATGGCGCCGAGCATCAGTTACTGATGAAGCTTAAAAATTCATCCCTAAAGGATGAGGACGCCGTACAGACCTTTTTTCAGAATGTTATACAAGTGATCTCTATAGAAGGCAACTATCTGATTCTGTTAACACATGATATATATGACGTTCCCTACCGCTCGAAAGATAGCAACCAACAAGATGATGCTTCCTCAGATGTATTTTCATACATTTTGTGCAGCATCTGCCCGATTAAACCCACGAAACCCGCTTTGGGCTACTATGTTGTTGAAAATGAATTTCACAACTGCAAGGAGGACTGGCTCGTATCGGCACCGGAAATTGGCTTTATGTTCCCGTCCTTTGATGACCGCTGTGCCAACATTTATAATGCGCTCTATTATACACGCGATATCAAAGAGAGTCATGCTGAATTTGTTGATGCGGTGTTTAAAACCGACATCCCCATGCCGGCCGCACAGCAGAAAGAAATCTTCCAATCCATGTTGGAAAATGCCCTTGAAGATGAATGCAATTATGAAGTGGTACAGTCGGTTAACGATCAATTGTGTGGCATGATTGAGGAGCATAAAGCAAATAAGGAAACAGACCCTTTGGTAATCTCCAAAGGCACAGTCAAAAGTGTTCTGCAGTCTTGCGGGGTTTCTGATTCGAACGTAGCTACATTTGATATCAACTATGATACCGAATTTGGTACCGATGCCAAACTCAGCCCGCGCAATATCGTGGATACCCGAAAAATTGAGGTTCGTACGCCCGATGTCACCATCAACGTGAGCCAGGGCCACAGTGACCTGATCGAAACACGCATCATCAACGGCACAAAATATATTCTCATACGCGTTAATGAGGGCATCGAAGTGAATGGTGTAAACATCCATATTTCTTGATAGAGTAAAGGGGGTGGAACCCATACTCAAAAGCGCTTCAGCAAACTGGATACGTGAGAAATAGCAACCATAACGTCAGCAAAAAATGTACGAATTGCATAGTCCTTTGAAAGTCTAATAACCCGCCGGTTTGCAACGGTATGCACGCCGATGCACCAAGCCCCGGCCATCCTTTTGGCAATGCGGACGAACGCCCGATGTATTTTTTCGCCATACCAACATATACATGCACAGATATCTAAAAAGGAGGAACCACTGTGCCTGTTTTGGAAAACCTGCTGGCAGCACTGTCTTCAGCGCTATGGGGCCCGCCTTTGCTTTGTGCGTTGCTGGGCACACATGTGTTTTTAACTTTTCGGATGCGGGGCATCCAGCGCCACATCCGAAAAGCAATCCGGTTTTCTGTAACAAAAGAAGCGGGAGCCAGCGGAGACGTTTCCCCTTTTGCGGCCCTCACCACCTCGCTTGCCGCCACATTGGGAACCGGGAATATTGTCGGCGTGGCAACTGCGGTGGCCGCCGGCGGACCGGGCGCGATTTTCTGGATGTGGCTATCCGGCATCTTTGGTATGGCGACCAAATACACGGAGGCATTGCTTTCGGTCAAATTCCGTGTAAAACGCGGCAATACAATGGCCGGCGGGCCAATGTATGTGATGGAAAACGGTCTGCATTGCAGGCCGCTCGGCTGTGTGTTCGCTTTTTTTACCGCCATCGCGGCTTTGGGGGTCGGCGCCTCCGTACAGTCCAATTCCATTGCGACGCTGTTTCACCAGACGTTCCGTGCGCCGCCGGTATTGAGCGGATTTGTGGTCGCACTCTTGACTGGTTTCGTCATCCTCGGCGGGATACACAGCATTTCCAAGGTCTGCAATTGGCTGATTCCCGCCGCCGGCGCTTTATATATCCTCAGCAACCTCTTTATTCTGGGCATCGGTTGGCGCAGTATCCCACACAGCATCTTCTTGATTTTATACGACGCATTTTCCGGGCACGCGGCAATTGGCGGATTTCTGGGAGCGACTGCCAAAGACGCCGTACGCTTCGGCATCTCGCGCGGCCTGTTTTCCAACGAAGCCGGACTGGGGTCCTCCCCCATTGTGGATGCCGCCGCCCAATGCAAAAACCCGGTGCGGCAGGCGCTGGTGTCATCTACCGGTGTTTTTTGGGATACGGTGGTGCTGGCGGCGCTCACCGGCATCATGCTGGTCAATTCCGGCCTGTGGCAGCAAGGGCTGGACGGAGGCGCACTCACCAGCGCTGTCTTCCAAAGCGTCCCTGTGGTCGGGCCTGCTGTGCTGGCGGTTTCCCTGTTCACGTTTGCCTTTGCCACCTGTATCGGCTGGTCTTATTACGCCGAAAAAGCAGTGGAATATCTGTTCGGCGCACATGCCATACGCCCCTATAAGTGTCTGTATATCGCCGTCATCTTTTTCGGCGGAGTTGTTTCGGTCACTGCCGCATGGAATTTTTCCGATATTGCCAACGCGCTGATGGCCATCCCGAATCTTGCGTCCGTGCTGGTTCTCAGCGGCGTCGCCGCCCGGGAAACAAGGCGTGAAATGCGCCACGGCGGTATTTTACAGAGATAATGCGCTCCGACTTACACCATGTGACAACTGCCGCTATGGCACGCGGCAAGAACCATGTTTTTTTGTGTACAAGGCTTGCAAAAGACAGTAGGGACTGCTATCCTATATTTAAAGTTTTAGGGAATTATTGGAGAGAAACCGGTATGGCAAAATGGAAACCGTCTAATCTGCTGCTGGCTGAAATTGCCATTGCCAGCGCGCCTGTTATTTTTTATGTGCTGGCCTACCCGTATCTGCCGGAAATCGTCATCACGCACTATGGCGTGCATGGCGCAGACGGCTTCCATCACAAAGACAGTATAACGGTGATATGCAGCGTTGCTATGGGCTTCTTCGGCGTTGTGTTTGCGCAGGGAATGGCCTTGCTCGTCAAAAAATTCCCACAGAGTATACATGGCGACACCGACTTGCAGGACGCCATGATGATTATCAAAGGCGTAGGCATGTTCCTAACCGTTCTGTTGTCGCTCCTTGCGTTTTTTGTGATGGAATTCACACCGTTAATGCACGCTCACCTATCGGCAGCGGCGACCATTCGCATGGTCTGTACGCTCTCCGGCATATTAGAGATCGTCATCGGGAACCTATTGCCAAGAGTACCGCAAAACCCTTTGGTTGGCGTACGTCTTTCGGCGACCATGCAAAGCAAAGCCATCTGGTACAAAGCACAACGGTTTGCCGGACGGGTGCTTATTGTCTGCGGCCTTGTGCAGCTGGTAATCGGTCTCCTGCTGTTTATTCCCAATACAGCCGCCGTCCTCATTCAGCAATTGCTGTATCCGGTCATGATTGTCTGCATCATCGTTTACACCGTGACGCGCAAAAAGCCCGGAAATGAATAATTCCCATGCGACTTCGTTTATCACATGCTTTGTGAAGAGGGTATGACAGATTGAAAACGAAAAACACACGGCTGCAAAACGTCTTGCAATGGGTCGGCATCCTGCTGCTCATCGGCCAGTTCGTCTACACGGCTATGATGTGGCTTCTGCTCCCCGCGCGCATTCCCGCGCATTATGACCTTTCCAACCACGTCACCCGCTGGGGCAGCAGAAACGAACTATTCATCGTGCCTATCATTACCGTGGGCATCTATGCTTTTCTCACGGTACTTGAACGTATGCCCGCAAGCTGGAATTTTTCCATTGAAACAAACGACCGCAACCGTGCCTATCTCCATTCCGCATACCGAACCATCCTCATTATCAGCAAGCTGTGTGTGGAAGTTACGTTTTTCATCATCACCATTTGTATGGCAACAGCGCAAATCGCCTTGATCTGGCTGGACTGCATTCCCGTGGCTATTCTGTTGATCTTTGTGGCATTTTATATCAGCCATGTCAGCCGCAAAGCCAAAAGGCTGGCGCACCCCTATGATAACGACTGAACGCTATGCTTTTCCGGTAAATGTTAACACCAAACGTGAGGACGCCACCCATTAAAAAGCACCTATGCATCTGTCAAACGGGGCTGACAGACATACAGGTGCTTTGGGCAAATTTCCGCACGGGCGGGTATGTATTACGACACGCCTGCCACCTCGCAGATCACGGAAAACACATTCTGTGTGCCGCCGCGTGCCGGGCTTTTCTGCATATTCTCAATGTACCGGTCACGATCTTCATAAACCTGCCGCACGGCGCGCAGAAACGCGGCCGGCATCATCTCCATGCCGTTTGTATCCGTTTCCATCAGAAGCTCTCCAAACCCCTGCTTCTGAAAGGACCGCCCATTGATAATCTGGTCGCCCCTGCTGGCTTTCCGGGAATATGGAATAATAACCATCGGTTTTTGCAGGGCGAGCAACTCAAACAAACTGGTGGAACCGCCGCGTGTGACAACCACATCCGCCATATTGAAGATATGCGGCAAATCATCGGTCACATACGCAAACTGCCGATAACCGGCCGTATGCTCGAGCTGTTCATCCACGTTGCCTTTGCCGCATAGGTGGCAAACCTGAAAAACATCCAGCAGCTTGGGCAAACAGCGGCGCACCATCTGGTTGATGAACGCCGCACCCTGGCTGCCGCCCGTAACCACCAGCACCGGTTTTTTTGCGGAAAACCCGCAGATTTCCAGCCCCTTTTCCCTGCTTCCCCGCAGCAATTGTTCACGGATGGGCAGACCGGTCAGCACCCCTTTGTTTTGCGGTAAACCGGCGCCGCTCTCCGGAAATGTATAACAAATCCTCCTTGCAAAGGGTACGCTCAAGCGGTTGGCAAGGCCAAGGGTACTGTCTGACTCATGGGTGACGACCGGCACGCCACAGAGTTTTGCCGCCCACACCACCGGCGTAGACACAAACCCACCCTTGCTGAACAGCACATCCGGTTTGAGCTTGCGCAGCAGCACCATTGATTCCCAAAAACCCGCGCCAATACGAAACAGGTCTGTGAAATTCTTAAAATCCGCATAGCGGCGCAGCTTTCCGCCGGTGATTCCGTAAAACGGCACCCCCGTAGGGCGGATTAACCCTTCTTCCATCCCGTTCTTCAAGCCGATATAGGAGATGGCAAACCCCGCTGTTTTCAGCAATGGCAAAAGTGCAAGATTCGGTGTGATATGCCCTGCCGTACCCCCGCCGGTCAATATGATGCTTTTCAAAAATGTTCCCCCGTTCCATGTTCCGTCCCTATATATCTATGCGTTATTTTGCCAGTTTATCCGCAAGGTATAGACCATTGGCCGATGCCTGCGCAAGCGAACGTGTAAACCCGGCGCCGTCTCCAATGGCATAGATCTTCTTACAGCCTTCCAGCTCAAAGTCATTTGCTGCCGGGCGCGCGGAGTAATATTTGCATTCTACACCGTATAGCAACGTATCGTGGTTGGCGGTACCCGGTGCGATACCGTCCAGCGCGTGCAGAGTCTCCAAGATGTTATCAAGCTGCCGCTTGGGCATACACAGGCTTAAGTCACCCGCCACCGCGTTTAGCGTGGGACGGGTGGTACTGTCCCGCAGGCGTTTTTCATCGGTACGCCGTCCCTGCTCCAAATCTCCCAGCCGCTGCACCAGCACGCTGCCGCCGCTGATCAAATTGGCGAGGCTGGCAACATGCTTAGCATATGCAATCGGCTCTTTAAATGGATTGGTAAACCGCATAGTAGCCAACAGTGCAAAGTTGGAATTTTCCGTCTTTTTAGCGGGGTCACGGTAGGCGTGGCCGTTCACCGTGAGGATGCCCCCGGTATTTTCCGTGACCACCTGTCCACGTTCATTGAAACAGAACATCCGTGTCACGTCGCCATATCCTTTGCTGCGATACCAGATTTTAGGCTCATAGATTTTTTTAGAGAAATCGTCCCACAGCATGGCAGGCAGTTCTACCCGTACACCAACATCTACCTGGTTGTTCTGCAACTCCACATGATTGCGCGCACACCATGAGGAGAAAAAGCTGCTGCCCGCGCGCCCCACCGCGAAGATGACGTTGTCTGCCGTACAGGTATATTCCCCGTCCGGCATACGAACAGATACTGTGTGGCTGTCCGCCTGCACATCTGTCACCTCGGCATGTGTAAATATAGAACACTTCGGGCGCAATTGATCCACCATGCGCTGCATGGTTTCCAGATTCGCGTCGGTGCCCAGATGTTTAACCACTGCCTGCTGCATATGCAGATCTTTTGCCAGACAGATTTTTTTCAGTGCGTCATTGGGCTGAAAACGCTCTGTCGTCGCCCCGCAGGATACCAGAATACGATCGGCCTGCTCGATATAATCCACTACCATTTTATCCGGTAAAAATTCGGGCAGCCAACCTCCATATTCGTGAGAGATGATATATTTTCCATCCGAAAATGCACCCGCACCGGCGAGCCCTTCCATGATGGCGCAGCTTTCGCATCGCACACAAGCCTGTGTCTCGCCCGCTACAATGGGGCAGTGGCGGCGGTTGATGTCCGCTCCCTTTTCAAGAATCGCCACCGTCGCGCCCGGACATTTTTCCGTCAGGCGCCAAGCGCACATTAGTCCTCCAATGCCGCCGCCTATAATCGCGATATCATAATGCGATTGAATCATATAGCTTCCTCCCCGCCGCGCCACACGCGACAACCGTTTTCTATTATACAAGCACCGCGTAGAAACAACAAGTCTGGAAAAGTCTGGTTCTCAAGCTCTGTGCAGCGGGTTGTTCCTCTGCCCCTTTATCTTTTCCCAGAAATCCTGTATACTACCACTAAACACCGCACAGCCTAATTTCACAGATATGCGGCGTCAACAAGGAGAGGAAGAACGATGAAACAATGCCCAAAATGCGGCGCAAACTGCGCCGATTCCGATACGTTCTGCGGTATCTGCGGCACTCCCCTGCCGATATCCAGACAATATCCGCCCCGCTCCAGTGACGGGCTGGCAGTCGCCTCCATGGTGCTCGGCATCATCGGTGTGGTATTCTCTTTGGTCTTTATCGGCATCGTCCCGGCCATTCTTGCCATCATTTTTGGTCTGATCGTCCTCTGCTCCGCGCGAAGACGCCAAAACGGATGCGGCATGGCAATTGCCGGACTGGTGACGGGCGGTTTCGCACTCCTCATTGCCGCCCTCGTGTCCTTGTTTTTTATCTCTGTAGTCAGCAGTATGGTATCATCCTGGACCGACAACTACGACAATGCGCCTGGCTTTAGCCAATCAGACGACAGCCATCTCACCGCATAACGGCTTTTCCTGTCTAAAAATTGACGAAACATAGCGACCGGCGGCACATATGGCCGTTTAGGAGGATTTATTATGAAATCTTGCCCACAATGTCAGAATGAATGTGCAGACGACGCCATTGTCTGCCCAAAGTGCGGTTACCTGTTCAGCGCCACGCAAACATCCGGCGGCTGGGGAGAAACACCCCCTTATCAGAACAACACCTCTTCATACAGAAATGGCAATCCCTACGATGAACGCCCCAAAGACGGATTTGCAACGCCATCCATGGTGCTTGGTATCATCGGCGTGGTATTCTCCTGCTGCGGCATTGGCTTGATTCCCGCTGTCATCGGGCTGATTTTAGGCATCATCGCCAAAGCGCGCATCCGCAAGACAGGCCTTCGCGGGAACGGCATGGCACTTGCGGGTATCATCCTTTCAGCCATCGCCATCGGCATTGTAACCATTGCGCTCATACGTGTCGCCGTTATCTTCAGCAACCCGACATCCAGAAATGAGTTTGCCCAAGAATACAACCGCATCATCGAACAGTACCAGTCTTCCCGTTCATGACGCGCGCTGTCTCATCGCCTCCGCAGGCGTGCCGCTCTGAGCGATTCATCTCGCTCATATTTCTTCTATTGGCTTTACTGCCGGTACTCGCGTCGTTTTTTCTCACCACTGACGGGCGGATGACCACTGCACATCTCGGCGGATTCAATATTCCTCTGCACACGGTCTGTATCTTCCAGCTCACCACCGGATACAGGTGCCCGGTGGACGGCATGACGCGCACTTTTGCGTTCATGGGGCACGGGCAGCTCACGCAAGCCTGGCGCATGAGTCCACCCGGCGTACTGCTGTACATTTTTTGCCTGTTCGAAAGCATCTTGCGGAGCATATGGCTTGTCAGAACACAAATGCCTCGCATATTGCATGTGCTGGAGCCGGTGTTATTCGCCGCCGTTGGCGCGGTGGACGCGGTGTTCTTCCTCGTGCAGTTCATCCGGTAAGCCTTGATTCTTTTTCTGTATATTCCTATTTGGCGCGTTTGACAGTCAACAGGATACCCTGTTCACCTGTCAAACGCGCTTTTCAGCATCGTGCGCATAGCCGGCACCAGTTCTTTGCGGTAAACCAGCAGATAAACGGCAACGGCGGCGGCATACACCGCCAAACCCGGCCCCCAGCCCAGCAAGCTGTTTGCGAGAATAAACAAGGCACCCATGCCCCATTCCTCCACCATGTTGCGCATACTGTGAATGCCCAGTTTATGCTTGAGGAACAGTTCGGACGCGTAGCAGCGCCAGAAAAACACGCCCAACGTCACCCATACAATGACCATCACCGATGGGTGCCAGAGGTATAGCGGCAGCGCAATTGCCACAAACAGCCCCACTGCGGAGATATTCGCCCACATCATTGCCTTTTCTTCCCGCAGGGACTCATAATAATTGTTGATGAGCAACTGCATTTTGCTCTGCATGATGACGATGGGAAACAGCAATGGCAGGTAAGCGAGCACCGCGTCGTATTTTGGCAGAAAGACCCGGATGATAGGCACCAACGGATAATACAGCAGCATCATCGTGAAAATGAATGCACAAAGCAACCGGTTAATGCGCTGAAAATAGTACGGCAGCGTCTTTTTTTCCAACCGGCAAAGCACGGGATACAGCACCAGCCCCACCGCCGAGATAAATGCCATGGCAATGTTGGTGACATTGGTCGCAAACGAATATTCACTGAAATTGGCCACTGAACCGAGACGTTCCATCATCAGCTTGCCCGCACCCATCACCAACATGGCCATAACGTTGGCAATCATGAGCTTGACACCCACGCGAATGTTGTCCCAGTATGGCCCCCACGCGGCACGCCATGGCACACGCTCACCCCAAAAAAGATCCCGGCAGCAGTAGACGTTGACGAACAGCACTACCACCTTGGCAGCAAAATCCAACACGATGACAGCATGGAAATCTATATGGTGAAGCAAGAGCATTACGGCAAGGCCAGCGACAATCTGCACCTTTTCCGCCACTACGACGAAACTGTACAATTTAATGCGCCCGGTCGCCTGATTGATGTAGTTGAGTAATGTTGAAAGGTTGATGGCTACGATGTCGAACGCTGCAAACGTAAAGGCAAACTGCTTATTGGCGTTAGGTTCCATCAGCACAATCAGCAGAACCGCCACCGTCTCAATCCCGTTCATGCAGATATACATCCGCATGAACGTACGAAACAGTTCCTGCGGCAGTTTTTCAAAATCGTAACCACCGTACTTGAGGAATACACCATCATTAAAGCCGATATGCATCAGCCCGACAAAACTGGTCGTATAGAAAAAATAGATCTGGTAATAGCCGTTCGGCACCACGCCGAGCACGCCAGGCAATATAAATGATGTAAAGAACGTTACAATATAATATGAAAACTGGGAGAGCAAAACATATTTGATGTTCGCGATGCCTCGCTTAATGATGCCGTTTGCCACGCACATCCTCCTTTGTCCACGGCGATTAGACGCTGCTTCGCCGCTCTGATTGCAAGCCGAAATATATCCGCAGGGAATGGAGCGCAAACTGCTTGGTCTGCGCACTCAAGAAGCGCACACTGCCATCCTCATGATGCAGCACCTGAATGGAGGGCGTATACCGCATCGGAATGCCCATCCCTTTTGCACGCCGCGCCAGATGGTCTTCCTCGCGAAACAGGAACATCCGTTCATCAAACGGATCGCCCAGCTTGTCCAACGCCGCTTGGGAAAACAGCAAAAAACTGCCGTGCAATGCATAAACCCGCCGTTCCCTTCGTTCACACAGGGTGTTGAACAGGATGCGATGTGTTTTATTGAGCGCAACCGCCATGTAAAACGGCAACATGCTTCGTGGATGCATTGCATAGAAACGCATCAGCCGCTCCCGCAATACACTATGCGCGGGCATATAGGGGTTTTGGTGCTTGCCGTTTTCCGTGCACACCCGCGGCCCCAGCAGGACGGTTTCCTCTTTATGGCGTAGCACCGCAGCGGGCAGCGACAGAATTTCAATATCCGGATTGCTGACCACCAGAAATGAAAAGCGATAGTGCGCACACGCAAAGTGAATACCCGCATTGTTCCCAGCACCATAACCGTTATTCTGCACGTTCAAAAAATCGCAGTGCTGCACTTTACAAATCGATTCCGTCTGCGAACGGGTCAATTCATCATAAAAGCTGTTGACGACGATTACCCTGTAACTGCCTTCAACTTTTTGCAATGAAGACAAAAATCCTGTCAGATCTTGCGGGTTTCGATAGACCAGCACCACAAACACATAATCAAACTGTTCCACCCGCACACCTCACATCCAGTATTTTTTGATGGCATGAAACGTATACAGACCAAAGTGCCAGAGGGACGAAACCAGCGGCAGTTGTTCCTGCTTCCGGTAGATATGCCATGTGCGTGCAAGCGCCGCCCATTTATTTGAAGAAATCGAACCAGGCGCAACCCGATAAAGCACCAGCGCTTCATCAAGTCCGTACGCCATATGCCCTTTGCGCAGGATGGAAAGCCAAGTGGCAAAATCCTGCCCTTTGCGCACCAGCGGCATCCGAAAATCACCGACAATCTCCCGGTCCATCAGCACTGAGGAACAAGCGATGATCGTGTTGGAAAGCAGGTAATGGTAGTCCACCTTTTCCCGCACCGGACGTTTTCCCCGGCGCGGCGCACCATTTTCATCAATCATTTCGATAGCGGTATATGTAAAGCCCACACCCTTGTCACGCATAAATGCCAGCTGTTTTTCGAGTTTTTCCGGCTTCCAAAGGTCATCCGCGTCTAAAAACGCCACATAACGCCCTTTTGCGCGGGTAAGCGCTTCGTTGCGTGCCACTGCCGCACCGCCGTTCTGTGCCAGCTTGTGGTAACGGATGCGCACGTCTTGTTTGCGATACTGTTCAATGATTGCAGCAGAACGGTCTGTGGAACAATCGTCGATAAGCAGCAGTTCCCAATCGCCAACCGTCTGCGCGCGGATGGAGTCGATGGTTTGCGCAATATAACGTTCTTTATTATAGACTGGTGTGATGATGGACACCAGTTCATTTGCGTACGTAGGCATAGGCCACCTTCTTTAACGGATTGAATACAGAGCGATGGGCAGCGGTATCATTATACACCATTGCGCAAATGATGAAAAGACAAGAAATATGAACGGCTCCCGACCATATGCCGCCTTTTCAACACAAACCGTCCGAAATCCGCATAATTCAGCAAAAAATCACTCTTTGTATAAACTTATAAAGATGAAAAAACAAGAACGACGCATGATTCTCCGGTCAACTTCCGTTTTTTCGGCATAATCTATTCAAAGTCTGCATAATACGCATGGATATTACAAATAGTATTATACAATCGTCGCACAAAAACACAGCTGGCAAGGGCTCTCCCTTGCCAGCTGTGTTGCGAATTACGTTTATTTCTCTCGCTTCTTTTTTATGGCATCCCAATAGGACTTAGCGGCCTGTTCGGTCTTGTTCTCGGCGAAACGGTAGTAAACCCGGTCCTTGAGTGCATCGGGCAAGTACTGCTGCGCCACCCAGCGACCGGGAAAATCGTGCGGATATTGATAGAACTGCCCCTTATGGGTATTATCTGCACCATCGTAATGCTTGTTCTGCAAACTGCGCGGAATGGGTCCGCCCCGCCCCGCTCGAATATCCTCCAGCGCCGCATCAACCGCCCGATAGGCACTGTTGGATTTCGGTGCGGTCGCCACCAGCACCACTGCGTCCGCCAGCGGAATACGTGCTTCCGGCAAGCCAACCTGCAACGCGGCGTCCACACTTGCCTTTACGATGGGGATAATCTGTGGATATGCCAGTCCCACATCTTCGCAGGCGCAGACCATCAGCCGGCGGCAAACCGATGGCAGGTCACCCACCTCCAGCAGCCGTGCCAGATAATACACCGCGGCGTCGGGATCAGAGCCGCGCATAGATTTCTGGAGCGCGGAGAGCAGGTCGTAATGCTCATCCCCTTCACGGTCATACCGCATGGCGCTTTTCTGTGCGGCGGCCTGCGCATCCTCTGCTGTAACTGTCAGCTCCCCATTCAACTCTTTGGCGGAGAGGGACAGCAGTTCCACCGCATTCAGCGCCTTGCGCACATCCCCGCCGCAGCCCATGCTGATTTGCGCCACCACGGCATCTGACACACGGATAGGCCGCCCCTTGTCCTGCTCCATCACGGAAAATGCCCGGCGAACCGCTTTGGCGATTTCCTCCGGCGGCACCGCTTTGAATTCAAAGACGGTACAGCGGCTCAGAATCGCATTGTAGATATAAAAATACGGGTTTTCCGTCGTAGAAGCGATTAGCGTAATGCGCCCATCTTCGATAAATTCCAGTAGGGATTGCTGCTGTTTTTTGTTGAGGTACTGAATCTCATCAAGATAAAGCAGCACCCCGTCCATCCCTGCGAACGTGTCCAATTCACCCACAATGGCTTTGATATCCGCCGTGGATGCATTGGTCCCGTTTAATTTATGCAGAGTCTTCCCCGCCTGCCGGGCAAGGATAGACGCTACCGTGGTCTTCCCCACCCCGGATGGGCCATAAAAGATGAGGTTGGGAATCTGACCGGTCTCCACCACACGGCGCAGAAGCATGTCCGGCGCAAGCAGATGACGCTGCCCCACCACTTCATCCAGCGTTTTCGGACGCAGCCGGTCTGCGAGCGGAGGCATTATTCGTACAACGGGTATTTGCCGCAAAGGGCGTTCACACCCGTGCGCAGGCTCTCGGCCTCTTTTTCAAACCGGTCGCTTGCCGCGACGGCGATGAACTCCGCAATCTTGTCCATATCCGCTTCCACCATGCCGCGCGTGGTCACCGCCGGGGTGCCGATGCGGATGCCGCTGGTAACGAATGGCTTCTCAGGGTCGTTCGGAATTGCATTTTTATTCACCGTGATATACACATCGTCCAGCCGATGTTCCAGTTCTTTGCCTGTCACGCCCGTACCGCGCAGATCCACCAGCATGAGGTGGTTGTCCGTGCCGCCCGAAACCAGATTGATGCCCCGTTTTAACAAACCCTGCGCCAATGCCGACGCATTCTTGACAATCTGTGTCTGATAGGCTTTGAAGTCATCACTCAATGCCTCGCCGAAGCAAACGGCCTTGGAAGCGATGATGTGCATCAGCGGGCCGCCCTGTGTGCCGGGAAAAATGGCCTTGTTGATTGCCTTGGCAAGTTCCTCTTTGTTGCAGAGGATAAGACCGCCGCGCGGGCCGCGCAGCGTTTTGTGGGTAGTGGTGGTGACAATGTCGGCATAAGGCACCGGCGACGGATGCAGCCCCGTCGCGACCAGACCGGCGATATGCGCCATATCCACCATGAACAGTGCGCCCGCTTCCTTGGCGATTTCTCCAATGCGTGCAAAGTCGATAACACGTGGATAGGCACTTGCGCCCGCCACAATCATTTTCGGCTTGTTTTCAAGTGCCAGTGTGCGCAGCGCGTCATAATCAATCAGTCCGGTTTCGGCATCTACGCCATAGGATACAAAGTGAAAATATTTGCCCGACAGGTTGACCGGCGATCCATGGGTCAAATGTCCGCCCGCCGCAAGGCTCATGCCCAGCACGGTGTCACCCGGTTTGAGCAACGCGAAATAGACCGCTGTATTGGCCTGCGCGCCGCTGTGCGGCTGCACATTCGCATATTGCGCACCAAACAGCTTTTTCGCGCGTTCAATCGCAATGTTTTCCACTTCGTCCACATTGGCACATCCGCCGTAATACCTTTTGCCGGGATACCCCTCGGCGTATTTATTGGTCAGAACCGAACCCATGGCGGCCATCACTGCCGGAGATACAATATTCTCCGACGCAATCAGCTCGATGTTGCGGCGCTGCCGTTTCAGCTCGCCCTCCATCGCCCCGCCGACTTCCGCGTCCATTTGTTTTACAAATCCGATCGTATCCAGCATATCCGCATACATTGCAGTGTTACATCCTCTCTTGTGCGCGCCCTGTCTCGCCCCGGCAACGCGTAATTTACCTTATTATACCCGCCATGCAGCAAGAGCGCAAGGGCTCAAGGGGAACTGGAAATCGAATGTTGTTGAAATTCAGCCGCTCTTATCATATAATAAGAAAAATAGACGCGCAAGGCGCACGGACGCACTGTCTCTGGAGGAAACCTGATGAATACTCAAACCCCGCGTGAAAATTTGACGCTGCCGCTGTTGGCCCTTAGAGGCATGACGGTCTTTCCGGGCACTTTACTGAATTTTGATGTAGGCCGGAAAAAATCCGTCTTTGCCATCAATGAAGCTATGAAAGCAGACCAACTGCTCTTTCTGGTCGCGCAAAAAGATATCCGCACCGAGGACCCGGCTGCGGATAGTTTCCACGGCATGGGTACCGTTGCCCGCGTCCGGCAGCTTTTGCATGTTTCCGGTGAGAACATTAAAGTGTCGGTAGAAGGGCTGTATCGCGCCCGCCTGCTGAATGTCACGCAGGAAGAGCCGTTTCTGCTCGCCGCTTTGGAGCCTTGTGCCGACACCGGCCGCACACCGCGTCCCGCAGTCGCGCAGGCACTGCTTCGCCACGCACAGGACCTGATCGGGGATTACACCGAAATCGGCCCCAAATTGCCCGAGGAACTGCTGACCGAGATTGTAGCGGCCACGGAGACAGGCAAGGCGGCGGACTATATTGCTTCGAATATCCTGCCGCAGTTGGAAGATAAACAAGCTGTGCTGGAAGAACTCAACCCCGTCAAACGGCTGACGCTGGTTCTTCGTGTGCTGAACAAGGAAATCGATGTTCTGCGCCTTGAACATGAGATTGCGCAGAAAGTGCAGGACCGGATCGACAAAGGTCAACGCGAATATTTTCTGCGCGAGCAGATGAAGACCCTTGCGGAAGAGCTGGGTGAACACGATGATACCGACGAAGTGAACCGCTATCACCAGGCCATACAGAAGTTGGATCTTCCGGAGCAAACCGCCAAGCGGCTGCATAAAGAAACCGACCGGCTCACACGGATGCCGCAGGGCAGCCACGAGGCAACCGTTGTGCGCGGGTGGCTGGATGCCTGCCTTGCTTTGCCATGGAACAAAGAGAGCCGCGACAAAATCGACCTCGCACAGGCACAAAAAGTGCTGGATGCCGGACATTACGGATTGAAAAAAGTCAAAGACCGCATTCTCGAGAGTCTTGCCGTTCGTAAGCTCGCCCCCAATCAAAAGGGGCAGATTCTGTGCCTGGAGGGCCCGCCGGGCGTGGGCAAAACCACCATCGCCCGCGCCATTGCCAAGTCCATGGGGCGGCAGTTTGCCCGTGTTTCGCTCGGCGGTGTTCGGGACGAAGCGGACATTCGGGGCCACCGTAAGACGTATATCGGCGCTATGCCCGGTCGCATCCTTGCCGCCCTCACACAGGCCGGCACACGCAATCCCGTTATACTGCTTGATGAGATTGACAAAATGTGCGAAAGCTACCAAGGTGACCCGTCTTCCGCACTGCTCGAAGTTCTCGATGCCGAACAGAACCATACGTTCCGCGATCACTATATTGAGCTTCCATTCGATTTGAGCGATGTGCTGTTCATCACCACCGCAAACGTCATCGATACCATCCCCGCACCGCTTTTCGACCGCATGGAGCTGATCGAACTGCCCAGCTACACCCGCGAGGAGAAATTTGAGATTGCCAAGCGGCACCTGCTGTCCCAGCAGCTGCAAAAGCATGGATTAACCCGCCGCACGCTGAAAGTATCCGACGGCGCGCTATATGATCTCATTGATTTTTACACCCGTGAAGCAGGTGTGCGCCGTCTGGAGCGGCAAATTGCCTCGCTTTGCCGGAAAACCGCCCGCATCCTCGCGGCCGGAGAACAGAAATCGGTCACGGTCGGCTCGGAAAAACTGGAACAGCTGCTCGGCCCGCACCGGTTCCGCCCCGAAAGCATCCCCGCCAAAGACGAAAAATGCGTAGTCACCGGCCTTGCATGGACGTCGGTGGGCGGTGAGACGATGCCGGTGGAGGTCGCTGTACTGGACGGCAGCGGCAAGGTGGAACTAACCGGTTCACTCGGCGACGTCATGAAAGAATCCGCGATGGCCGCCATCAGCTATATACGCAGCAAAGCCGACAAACTCGGTGTCGACCACAACTTCCACAAAACCAAAGACATTCACATCCACGTACCGGAGGGCGCCATCCCGAAAGACGGCCCGTCAGCGGGTGTGACTATGGCCACTGCGCTCACTTCAGCGCTGCTCAATCTGCCGGTGCGCCGCGACGTGGCCATGACCGGCGAGATCACCCTGCGTGGACGTGTGCTGCCCATCGGCGGCCTGCGCGAAAAGACCATGGCAGCCTATCGAGCAGGTGTGCGCACCGTTATCATCCCCAAAGAAAATCAGCCGGATTTGGTCGAAGTCGACAAGATTGTGAAAGACCACATTCGTTTCATTCCCGCCGACCACATGGATACTGTACTGCCAAACGCCATTCTGTTTCCCCCGCAGGCAGAAATAGCCCGTGCAGAGGCCGCCGCACAGGCAGCGCCGGTCATCCCGGTGCCGACCGCACCTGTCGGGCATCTGTCTGCCGGGGTGGTGGAACAATGAGCCTTGAAAAGATTCTGCTCGTCCACACACGGTTTGAGCAGCCCGCCTACCGCGCGGCAGACATACCGCCCTATACCGTGCCGGAAATTGTTTTTGCGGGGCGCTCGAATGTAGGCAAATCCTCCATGCTCAACAAGTTGGCCAACCAGAAAAGTCTCGCGCGCGTCAGCTCGGTACCGGGCAAAACGGTCTCAGTCAACTTCTACCGATGCGACCGGCCCGGGGATTTCCGGCTGGTGGATTTGCCGGGTTACGGCTATGCCAAAGCGGCCCGCACGGACAAGGCAAAGTGGTCGTCACTGGTGGAAAGCTATCTGATTGGACGGCCAGTCACGATGGCTGTCCAATTGGTAGACGGACGCCGCCCGCTCACGGAGGATGATGAGCACATGCTGCACTATTTCAGTGAGCAGCAGATTCCGTTCATCATTGCCATGACGAAAATGGATAAGATGAAATCCACCGAGCAGGCCGCCCGTAAAAATGCGTTCCCCGCAGAGACCGGCGCGGACGCCGCGCACATTATCCCGTTTTCCGCCCGCACGGGCATGGGCGTGGCAGAATTAACCGCCGCTATTGCGGCCGCCCTGCCGGATGCCGAACAAAAAGAATCATAACAACCTATTTTCCCTTTTCGTGATGGAAATCGCTTTCCTTGCGGAAACCACAAATCTATCGAGCTGGAGAGTTGCAAGATGTTTGTTTCAGATTGTTTAAATGTTAACCAACAGGGACACTTGACCATCGGTGGCTGCGATACCCTGGAACTCGCGGCGGCGTTCGGCACGCCCCTCTACGTGATGGATGAGGCAACCATCGTCAATAACTGTAGAAAATACGTCGATTCCATCAAGACCTATTACAACGGCAACGGGCGGGTTTATTACGCAAGCAAAGCATTTTGCTGCAAAGAAATCTGCCGTATCATGGAAAACGAGCAAATGGGGCTGGACGTTGTCTCCGCCGGTGAGATCTACACAGCCATGAGCACAGGATTTCCCGCCGAGCGCCTCTGCTTTCACGGCAACAACAAAACATCGGCCGAAATCAATTATGCGCTGGACTGCGGCGTGGGCCGCTTTATGGTAGACAATCTCACCGAACTGGCGCTGCTCAATCGGCTGGCGCTTGAACGGAACAAAAAAGCCGTGGTGTTGCTGCGCATCAAGCCCGGCATTGACGCGCACACACACAATTTCATCCGCACCGGCCAAATTGATTCCAAATTCGGCCTTGCGCTGGAAACGGGTGAGGCGGAAGAAGCTATCAAAGAAGCAATCACCATGGCGGGCATCAATTTGACCGGCATACACTGCCACATCGGCTCCCAAATCTTTGATTTGGCCCCGTTTGAGCTGGCCGCAGAAGTTATGGTCAACTTTATGGCAGACATGCGCGACCGCCATGGCGCCAAGTTCACTGAGCTGAACCTCGGCGGTGGTTTCGGCATCAAATATGTACCTGAGCAGGACCCTGTGCCGTATGACCGCTATATGGAAGCGGTTTCGGAAACGGTGAAAAAGACCTGCCTGGCACGCGATATGGATACGCCGTTCATCATGCTGGAACCGGGGCGCTCCATCGTGGCGTCCGCCGGTATCACGCTGTATACGGTCGGCGCAGTCAAAGAAATTCCCGGCATCCGCACCTATGTGTCCATCGACGGCGGCATGGGGGACAATCCGCGTTACGCGCTTTATCAAGCCGAATATGCCGCGGTGGTAGCTGACAGAGCCGCCGAGAAACCCACCGCGACCGTGACCATCGCCGGCAAATGCTGCGAGAGCGGTGATTTAATTCAGGAACACACCGCCATCCAACCGGCAGAAGCGGGAAACATCCTCGCGGTGTTCGCCACCGGCGCGTACAACTACTCTATGGCGTCCAATTACAACCGCATCCCCCGACCGGCCGCCGTCATGATACGCGACCAAGAGCCGCGCGTCATTATCAAGCGTGAAACCTTTGATGATCTTGTGCACAACGATGTCTGATTTCCGCGTTTCTTCCTTTGCGCCTGTTTACACGCCGGAAAGCCGCGTACTGATTCTCGGCACGATGGCCTCTCCCGCATCTCTGCGCTCAAACTTCTTCTACGGGCACCCGCAGAACGCGTTCTGGCGCATCTTAGCGGAGCTCACCGGTGATGACCCCGGACAGATACCGGATACCAAGCGGGCATTTTTGCTGCGCCAACACATTGCATTATGGGATACATTGGAAAGCTGCGTCCGGGAGGGCTCGTCGGACAGCGCCATTCATGCGGAACATCCCAGTGATATCCCCGGTCTCGTGCGCCAATGTCCTGCCCTCCACGCCGTATTCCTAAACGGCGGCACTGCGCTGCGTTTCTACAAAAAGTATCATGCCCCGCAGGTACACTTGCCGTTTTTCGGTCTGCCGTCCACCAGCCCCGCCAATGCCCGCGGCGGATTTGAGGCAAAATTGACGGCATGGCGTGCGTTAACGCCTTATCTGACATAAAGTCTCTTTGCCCTCCCAGCGGTACGCCGCAGCGGAGGGCTTTTGCTTAATTATCCGCTCACGAATTGTTGAAACGCCTGTTCGCCGCCACAAAACACATTCAGATCCACAAATTGCTCGGTTCCATTCGTTCCGTCCAGCCGGCCTTTATCGGTATATTGCCAAAAAGTCCAGTTTGCCGGCACGGACGGTTTTAACCACACATTCCGTATCCAGACGGGGTTTTGAACATATGCCCCCGTAAGATATGCATGATAAGCACTCTCAGTGCAATAGAGCATCGGCTTTTTCCCGTAATGCTCCTCTAACGCGGTCAATAGGGTATCCAACATCGGTCGCACTTTTTCACGCGCCGGATGGTTTTGGTTGAATTTGCCGTAAAATTCCACATCTACCGTCGGCGGCAATGCGCCCGCCTGTACGGGCACTGTTCGGATGAAGTTCTCCGCCTGCTCGGATGCGGGTACATCAAAGTTAAAAAAATGATAGGCACCCACTACCAAACCGCTCTGCCGTGCCTGTTCCCAGTTGCGGGCAAACTGCTTGTCTTGAAAACCGGCGCCCTCCGTTGCTTTAAGAAATACAAACCGGATAGGCTGGCTGGACAGCCGTTTCCAATCAATCGTTCCCTGATAAGCCGACACGTCCGCGCCGCGCACCACGTAGTTGCGAACAAACAGCGCATTAGGAATCCACACACCCATCTGACGGAGCACAGCAAGCAGTATGACCACCCCTATACCACCCGCCGCGCAGTTTCTTATTAGACGCCAATGCTTTCCCTTTTGATTTATCTTTTTCACATTCCCTCACCTCTTTTGTTGAGTTAAGCATACCATATGGCTGTTCTTACCACAACCGCAAAGCACGCCCTAAAAAAGGCGCTTGCCACATGCCGCGCAGTATGCTATACTATATGGGCTATTGAATGTTTCGCGGCGTGTGCGCATGCCCGCGGGGTTTCATTGCCGGGTGACCGAGAATGAAAACGAACAGTCCTCTGCACCGCTTGACGGGCATGAATGTTCTATGCCGAAGGAGCGTATTATACTATGAGCAGTTTACAGGATTTGGTCAAGGACCAATTGAAAGCCGAAATTCCCGAATTGAATGTGGGCGACACCGTTAAAGTGTCCGTGCGTATCAAAGAAGGCGATCGGCAGCGCACCCAGATGTTTGAAGGTACCATCATTTCCCGTCGGGGCGGCGGCATCTCCGAGTCCTTCACCGTGCGGCGCATCTCCTACGGTGTTGGCGTTGAGAGAGTTTTTCCCGTGCATTCGCCCAATGTCGAAAAGGTAGAGATCGTACGTCGGGGCCGTGTGCGCCGCAGTCGTCTGTATTACCTGCGTGGACGGGTCGGGAAAGCAGCCAAAGTCAAAGAACAATTGCGCTAAAAAAGAGGGACGGTACGTCCCTTTTTTGTTATACAACTGGATAGCCTGACTGTGCGGAAATGGGTTCTCCCAAACGATTGGTCAGACAGACATCTATTCCCGACAAGGCAGGCGAAATAATATGGCAGATACAACCGCGACCACAGCCGAACGCATCCCTGCAAGATATGAGCTGTATGAATATGTCAGCTCTATCGTATTCGCGCTGGCTGTTGTCCTGCTTTTCTTCACTTTTGTATTCCGCACGGTAAGCGTTGTCAATATTTCCATGCAGAATACCCTGCACGCGGGCGACCGACTGATCTTATCCCATATCGGATACACCCCCAAACCCGGAGACATCGTGGTGCTTTCCTCCAGCGCTGTAAAAGATGGTCCCATTGTCAAGCGGGTTATCGCCATAGGCGGGCAAACGGTCAACATCGATTTTGAGACACATAAAGTCTACGTGAACGGCATCGCGCTGACAGAACATTATATCCGTGAGCCGACAAGCGAACGCGGCGACGTTTCTTTTCCGGTTAAAGTGCCGCCCGGCCATATCTTCGTCATGGGCGACAACCGCAATAACTCTTATGACAGCCGGTACAGCGCTATTGGTATGATCGATGACCGAAATATCGTTGGTCATGCGATATTTCGCCTGTTTCCGTTGTCCAAAGTGGGGACATTGGCGCGGTAGGGCAACGGGAGGCAATCATAAACATGGAACAAACTTCAGCTGTACAGCCGGGCAATCTCCTGCGGGAATGCTACGATTGGATTGGCACGTTGGCAGGCACTGTTTTTTTCATCATCTTTTTATTTACATTTGTCTTTCGCACGGTAAGTGTGGACGGACCCTCTATGATGAATACTCTACAGAACGGTGACCATCTGATTTTGCTGGAATTAGGATACACACCCCATGCCGGCGATATCGTTGTCCTTTACACCAAGGTGGAAAAACAGCCGATTATCAAGCGCGTCATTGCTACAGCCGGTCAAACCGTGGATATCAATTACCAGACCCACGTGGTTACGGTAGACGGTCATGCACTTAAAGAACCATATATCCGCGAACCGACCGCGTTTGCAGGGATTGCACCCGTTTCCATGCCCGCAACGGTTCCGGCCGGTCACGTTTTTGTAATGGGTGACAACCGCAACAACTCTTATGACAGCCGCAGCGGCGCCATCGGCATGGTAGATGTACGCAACGTGCTCGGGCACGCCATACTGCGCCTGTTCCCCAACACCGGCGTGCTGCAAACGGCGGACATCGCCGTGCGATGAGCGGAACGGCGGACACCGTCTTCCCGTTCCTGGATGGAGGAAACAATGGCAGATATGCAGACCGTGCAGTGGTTCCCCGGACATATGGCGAAAACACGCCGAATGATCGGGGAATGCCTGTCTTTGGTGGATTGCGTGACCGAATTGGCCGACGCACGGGTGCCGCAGAGCAGCCGGAATCCGGAACTGGATACCCTCTGCGCCGGAAAACCGCGCATTTTGCTGCTCACCAAATCGGATTTAGCCGATTCCCAGGCAACTGCCGACTGGGTGGCATATTTTCAGGCACAGGGCATACGCGCTCTTGCCGTAGATTGCAAGAGCGGCACCGGCATAAATGGGTTTCTGCCCCTTTTAAAAGACGTGCTGCGGGACAAAATCGCGCGCAATGCGGAAAAGGACATGAACCGCCCAATACGCTCGTTGGTGGTGGGCATCCCCAATGTGGGGAAATCCACTTTTATCAATAAGATGGCCGGTGCGCGCCGTGCTAAAGCGGAAAACCGCCCCGGCGTGACCCGTGGGCGGCAATGGGTCACTTTGCACGGCGGCGTGGAGTTGCTGGACACGCCCGGTGTACTTTGGCCCAAATTTGAGGACAAGGCTGTCGGTGAAAAACTGGCGTTTATCGGCTCGGTGAAGGACACCGTGCTGGATACCGAGGAACTGGCAGCACGCCTGCTTGAGCTGCTTGCTCCGCATTACGCCGAAACACTGACCACCCGGTTCAAATGCAAAGGTAAACTGCCGGCAGAAGGGTATGCCCTGCTGGAATCCGTCGCGCGCGGACGCGGTTTTCTCATTTCCGGCGGGGAAGCCGACACACAGCGAGCTGCTGATAAAGTCCTGGAAGAATACCGTGCCGGCAAACTGGGGCAAATCACGCTCGAATGGCCGGAGGACTGACAATGGATTGGCTGACATATGAACACGCACTGTATGCGCAGGGGCTCGGGCAGGTCTGCGGCGTGGATGAAGCTGGACGAGGCCCACTGGCAGGGCCGGTCTTTGCAGCTGCGGTAATCCTCCCGCATGATCGGGTAATCGATGGAGTAAACGATTCCAAAAAGCTGAGTGAAAAAAAGCGCGAAGCACTTTTCGCTTGCATTACCGAGCAAGCATTGGCCTATGCGGTGGCAAGCGCCGATGAGCAGGAGATCGCCGCGCACAACATCCTCGGTGCCAGCCTGCTGGCTATGCGGCGAGCAGTCAGCGCACTGCAAGTACCCGCACAGGCGGCATTGGTGGACGGCAACCGAGACCCCAATCTCTCCATCCCCACCACCTGCGTGGTAGGGGGCGACGCGCAATGCGCCTGTATCGCGGCGGCCTCCATCCTTGCCAAAGTCAGCCGAGACCGCTACATGCTGGAACTGGACGCCAAATACCCACAATACGGTTTCGCCAAGCACAAGGGATATCCCACACGGGCACATTATGAAGCCATTTTGCAGTATGGACCCTCTCCCGTCCACCGCTTATATTTTCTGCGCAACCTTGAGGAAAAGCGCAGGCAATATGCAGGCGCGTGACATCGGCGCGCTGGGCGAGCGCACAGCTGCTGCCTATCTGCGGCGTAATGGTTACGCCATTGTGGGGGCGAATGTCCGCACGCGATTTGGAGAAATCGACATCATTGCGTCAAACAAGGCCTACCTCGCCTTCGTGGAAGTCAAAACCCGTGCGGAAAACGCCCGTTTTCTCCCGCGTGAGGCGGTGGATATCCGCAAGCAGGCGCGCATCGTCAAAACCGCGCTGCTGTATCTCACCGCCCATCCGACCCCATTGCAGCCACGCTTCGATGTGATCGAAGTGATTTCCGGCACAGACGGTGATTTCTCCCGTTGTACCATCCGTCACCTTCCCAATGCCTTTTCCGCGCCGTCCGGTTATTAGCCGCACAAAAGCTTTGCAAAACCAAGCTTTCCTTTGACAGTTTTTTTAAGATGTACTACTATATACTATAAGATAACGAGCATGTCTATATACGGACATTCTGTTCACAAAAAACAACCCATTTGGGGGATAACATGATGAATTATAAAAGCACCAGAAATAACGATGTCACCGTCAGCGCCTCGGTGGCCATCAGTCGCGGCATTTCGGAGGACGGCGGTCTGTTTGTGCCGGAAACCATGCCTTGGCTGTCTTACACAGACTTACAGATCCTGACGGATTCGGACTATGTTGCACGTGCCAACGACATTCTAAGCCGTTTCCTTGGCGACTTTACACCCGGTGAAGTGCTGGACTGCGTTTCCCGTGCCTATACGCGAGAAAAATTTGAGACGGAAAGCATCGCGCCGCTCTACGAACTCAACCCCGGCGTCTACTTGCTGGAACTATGGCACGGCCCTACCTGCGCATTTAAGGATATGGCGCTCCAACTGCTGCCGCATCTGCTGAGCGTGTCAACCAAAAAGGCCAATCCGGGCAAAACGGTGGTCATTTTGGTCGCCACATCGGGAGATACGGGCAAAGCCGCCTTGGAAGGTTTTCGTGATGTGCCCGGTACCCGTATTCTGGTTTTCTACCCGGAACAAGGCGTCAGTCCCATGCAGAAGATGCAGATGCTGACTCAAGAGGGCGAAAATGTATTTGTAAGCGCCATCCACGGCAATTTTGACGACGCACAAGCGGGCGTGAAAGCTGTGTTCACAGATGCCGCTGTCAAAGAAAAACTGGCCGCACACAACATGGTATTTTCCAGCGCCAACTCCATCAACTGGGGGCGTCTGGTACCGCAGATCGTTTATTACGTTTCCTCATACTGTGATCTGATTAAAAACAACCGCATCTCCGCGGGCGAACATATCAATATTGTGGTACCCACCGGCAATTTCGGCAACATCCTTGCGGCATACTATGCAAAAAAGATGGGCATTCCTATCAACAAGCTCATCTGTGCATCCAATGCGAACAATGTATTAACGGAATTTTTACAGACTGGCATTTATGACCGGAACCGTCCGTTCTATACCACCATTTCCCCGTCAATGGATATTCTGATTTCCAGCAATCTGGAGCGTCTGCTATACGATCTCTCCGCCTGTGACGATGGCCGTGTGCGTGACTACATGGACAGCCTGTCCAAAACAGGCCGGTATGAAGTAGATGACTCCATCAAAAAAAGCATTGCCGAGCATTTCTGGGCTGGATACTGCGATGACGCGGGCACCCGCGCCACCATCAAAGACGTTTACGAACGCAATGCGTGCGTGTCCGACCCACATACCGCAGTCGCGCTGAACGTTTATCAACAGTACCGCGAGAAGAGCGGTGACGAAACCAAGACCATCATCGCCTCGACCGCCAGCCCTTACAAATTTGCGGGCGATGTGGTAAACGCGATTCGGGGCGAACAGACCACACAGACCGACCAGCGCGTCCTGGTGGAGGAACTCTCTAAACTCATGCTCTCCAAACCGCCTAAGCAGATTGCTGCGTTGTTCCAAAAACCTGTGCGGTTTCAAGGCGTTTGTGATGCAGAAGCAATGCAGGATACCATTTTTGCGGCACTGGATCTGGCTTAAAAATTGCATATTCTATGTAACCACGGGGAAAATCCCCGCGGTCAGGAACCATAATCTTTGAGTTATTGATGTTCGCCTTGACGGAAAGTCGAACAGACCGTATCATCTTTTTTCTGTGCCTGATGGGGACCGACTTCGATCTCGTTGGCATAGCAGTTGGCGCGCTTGTCGTTATATGCGCAGTTGGACACTTCACAGTGGATGCCGGGAATAATTTTTCTCTGTTCCATGGTTGATTCACCACCTTTCGTATAGATAGTGTACCCGCGCCACAGAAAAATAAAAGCACTTTTTTATTTTTAACGCAATTGAGCGCTGTATTGAAGGGGGATGTCATGTCTTTATACGCCATTGCCGACCTGCACCTCTCGCTCGGCGCCAAAAAACCCATGGATATTTTTGAAGGCTGGAAGAACTATGTAGAGCGGCTGGAAGCAAACTGGCGCGCACGCGTTCAACCGGAAGACACCGTTGTTATTCCCGGCGACATCTCGTGGGCAATGTCGCTGGAGGACACT
The DNA here is from genome assembly GCF_047718355.1 of Ethanoligenens sp. Classification (NCBI taxonomy): domain Bacteria; kingdom Bacillati; phylum Bacillota; class Clostridia; order Eubacteriales; family Oscillospiraceae; genus Ethanoligenens; species Ethanoligenens sp. The sequence goes on along the minus strand of NZ_JBDNLG010000008.1, from coordinate 16,558 downwards.
GTGCGGGATTTTGCTTTTTTGCAAGCGTTGCCCGGCCGCAAAGTGCTGATGAAAGGCAACCACGATTACTGGTGGTCCACCATGGCTAAGATGCGTGCATTCCTTGCGCGCAACAGCTTTACCAGTTTAACGTTCGTACATAACAGCGCCTGCCCCGTGGAAGGGCGCTGCATTTGCGGCACGCGCGGCTGGTTCTATGACAGCGAGGGCGACAAAAAAGTGTTGCTGCGTGAAGCCGGGCGGTTAAACACGTCGTTGTGCGAAGCGGAAAAGCAGCAGCTTCCTCCCATCGTATTTCTGCACTACCCGCCAATCTACAGAGACTTTGCCTGCACCGAAATCACCGACGTGCTGGCGGCGCACGGAGTGACGCGCTGCTATTATGGGCATCTACATGGGCGCGCCAGACGATACGCAGTAGAGGGCTTGCACGGCGGCATCACCTATCAGCTCATATCCGCCGATCAGCTCAAGTTTGATCCACTTTTAATTGAATAAACTGCTCTTACAATCCGATATGCTTTGCCAAGCCGATGAAAGGAAAACTTTTCATCGGCTTTTTATTTTTTCAGCTAATTTACCAATCAGATGACCTGTCAGGCTTTGATTACCGACCGCATCGAGCGTTCTTTCATGCCGTTTTCCCACCGTGTCGTGTACCCCGATGGTAATCCGTTGTGCGCCGTAAATCCCCGAATAGCCGGACACATAGTAGCTGACAAACACTGCAATGACCTCATACGGCAGCGCCCCGACGCCAAACATCTCAAACCCGATCATTAAAGTAGCGAGCGGGGTATTCGCGGCACAGCCAAACACCGCGATCATCCCCGTCGCCGCAAGCAACGACGGTGATACATGGGCCACCTGCCCAATCCAGCCACCCATAGACGCGCCGATATCGAACAACGGAGTAACTTCTCCCCCCTGGAATCCCGCTCCCAGTGTCAGCACTGTAAGCAGCAGCTTTAACAGCGGATCGTACCAATGCACCTTGCCGGCAAATCCCGAACCGATCATCCAATCGCTCAGCCCGGCAAACGCGACGGCGCGCAGACCCAACATCACCACCAGCACCACCGCGCTGCCAACCAACACCCGCAGAAGAGGACGACTGACCAGACGGGCATAAAACAATTTGAGCGCCCGAATACCGACGGCAAAAAGCCTGCCCAACACACCAAACACGATCGATGCCAGCACAACGATCAGAACCGGATACCAGCCGATGGCTGGAACGGCGTGAATGACATGTTCCGCATGGATAATTCCCAGCGCACGTGTGACATAATCAGCTGTAAACGAAGCAATGAAACAAGGCAGCAGTGCCTCATAGCCAAGGCTGCCGACAAAGCACATTTCCATCCCAAAAAATGCGCCTGCAAGCGGCACCCCAAAAACCGAACCAAACCCCGCACTAATACCTGCCATGACAAGAATGCGCCTGTTGCTGTGGTTTAACCGAAAGCGGTCGCCCAACACGTTGGCGACCGTGCCGCCAATCTGGACCGCCGTGCCCTCTCGTCCGGCAGAACCGCCTGCCAAGTGCGTCAAGATTGTGCAAACAAAGGTGAACAGCCCCATTCGCAGCGGTACATGCGTGCTTTGATGCACACTTTCAATAATAAGGTTATTGCCTTTCTGTGCGTTTTTCCCAAACCGCGTGTAAAGGAACACCGTACCAAAGCCAACCAATGGCAGCAGCGCAATAAACAGCGGCTGACGTTGCCGCAAGTTGGTCACAAAACCCAGTGACCTGAGAAACAGCATGGACACGACTCCCATTACAATGCCTGTCACCGCTGTCAACAACAGCAGGCGAATACGTTTTGCCCATTTATCCATCTTCTCCGCACCCCTCCATATGTTCCGTACACAGTTGCTTCCAAATAAGTACTTTTCGCGCAAAAAAGCCGATAACTCCGCAATGTGTCATTGCAGAAGTCATCAGCCTGATTCGGCAGTTCCGGCAAAAGCCGTGGGAGCACTTCATTCCCTACTATCCAATATATCCATTATAATACAACACGGGTTATCCGTCAAGAAGGAGCTTACTTTGGTGTAATCAGCCCTTTTAGTTCCGGTACATTGAACTGGTATTTCTGCCCACAGAAATGACACACCACTTCCGCGCCGCCCTGCTCTGCAATCATGGCGCGCAGTTCTGTTTCACCCATGCTGCGCAGCGCGTTTTCCACCCGCTCCCGCGAGCAATCACAGACATAGCCGGCCGTGCGTTCATCCAGTATCTCCACAGAGAACCCGTCCAGCGCCTGCCGTACCAAGTCTTCCGGCGTCTGTCCCGCGTCCATCGCAGTCGTAACAGCCGGGACGTGCTTGATATTCTGCTCCAGTTTTTCAATCGCTGCCTCATCGGCAAACGGCAGCAATTGAATAATAAAGCCTCCCGCCACACGCACACTCAAATCGGGATTGACCAGCACACCCAATGCGCAGACGGACGGCACCTGCTCACTGGTAGCCAGATATTGTGTGATATCCTCTGCAATCTCACCCGAAACGATGGGTGTATGCCCCACATACGGTTCTTTGAGATTAAGGTCTTTGAGCACTTGCAGCGTGCCGTGATGCCCGACTGCCGCTCCCACGTCCAGCTTGCCTGCCGTGTTGAGCGGAATCTCCACCACCGGATTTTCCACATAACCTTTTGTGTTTCCTTCACTGTCCGATACGGCAAGCAAGGTGCCTGCGGGACCATCGGCTTTTACCCGCAGGGTAATGCTATCGTCTTTTCCTTTAAGCATCACGCCCATCATGGACGCAGCGGTGAGCAGGCGTCCCAGCGCCGCAGTAACCACCGCGGATGTCTGATGGATATCCACTGCTCTCTGCACCATATCCGTGGCATCCAATGCATATGCGACAATTGTACCATCTCCGGTAATTGCCCGAATCAATTTTCCCATGCCCTTAGTCCTTTCGCGCCACATAGACCGCACGCTGTTCCGTTTTGCCCGGCACATCGAACGACAAATCAGCATAACACGCCAATGGGGTCATACCGGCATCCGACAGCAGCGCGCGCAGCCGGTCATCCGCATATGCACGTTCAGCAAACACTTCCTCCTGTCGCCGGTAGAGCGCCCCCTCCGGTTCAAAAAACGTCAGCAAAAATTCACAGACACCGCTTTCCCTGTTGAAAGCATTCTGCCACACGCAATAGATCTCATCATAATCGTAGACAAATGTATTGTTGCCCAATATGTTCGCAAACTTGTACGGCGTATTCACATCAAACACAAACACGCCGCCTGGCTCCAGAAACAAAGACACCCGTTCAAAAGCCTGACGGACATCGTCTTCCGTAAGCAGATGGTTGATACCATCCAACGTGCAAATTGCCGCATTCACTGTTCCGTAAAGGTCGAGTTCGCCCATCTCCTGCCAAAGGAACAACAGTCTGCCCTTCGGCAGCCCATCGGCCTTCTCCGCCGCCAATGCGAGCATTTGCTCCGACGCATCCACTCCGACCACCTCACAGCCACGTCGTGCCAACGCCGCGCTCAGGCAACCGGTTCCGCAAGCGAGATCGAGTACCGTGCCCGGTTTCACGCCATGCCGCTCCATGACCGTCAGCAAATAGTCGGCGCGCGCCTCATAATCCACTTCCTGCATCAGCAGGTCATAATACCTGCCCAGCACATCGTATGCGCTCATTGCTTTTCGAGCCTTTCCAGCACAGTGCTATAGCCCTCGCTCCCATAATGCAAACAGCGGTTGACGCGGCTGATGGTCGCGGTGCTTGCACCGGTGCTTGCCACAATATCGCTGTAAATATGGCGGTCACGCAGCATTTTCGCCACATGCAGGCGCTGCGCCATCGCCTTAATCTCCGCTACGGTGCAGAGGTCCTCAAAAAAATTATAGCATTCTTCGATATTTTCCAATGACAGAATCGTTTTGAACAAATAATCCAAATGTTCGTTCTGAATCTTGCTGTTCACGCAAACCCCTCCTCGCGATGGGACGATTTGATTCAATGCTCACAGTTTAGCACAATAAAATAAGAAAGTAAACTGCGGACACAGCCTGCTTTTGTTTAAGTGCAGCCAGAGGATACCGGCGGCGTGTCACCACGCACCCTTCTCGAACAAGATGTATGCTTTTCCTGTATCTGGGCAAAATATGGTTGATTCTAAGCCAAAGCGAGGGAGGACAACATGGAGGATACCACCAGACAGGCTGTGCAGCAGGCGGCAAAAGAAGCAGTGGAAAGCACCGTACCGCAGGGACAGACAAAAGCGGGAGTGGTGCGCAAAAGTCTGCACGCCGACTTGGCTTGCATCCGCGCGGCCTACAAGGAATTGGTCTATGGGCGAACGACCGTCAACGGCGCATCCGAATGGCTGTTTGATAACTACTATATCTTTGAACGCGAAGGGCGATTGGTCATCCGTGCCTTAGAGGAGACCGAAACACTGCCCTGCGACGGCGCGCGCGTTCCCCTCGTTTATCGGTATGCCGCACGGTTCTGTGAGGCAGCCAGCGGGCAGATTGACACCACCGCCATCACCGTGTTTCTAACGACACTTGGGGAAACGCGCGAACTGGAAAGCGCGGAACTGGCGGCGTTCCCGCTGTTCCTGCGCACAGCGCTTATCCATCGCGCCGCGCAGACCTGTTCAAAACCAGACAAAGAGGAGGCGGATGAGACAATCCTGTCTGATGCGGTGCGCACGCTGCATTTTCTAACCACGTTCGATTTTTCCGAAATTGTGGAACAGCAAAGCAGCATTGAACGCATCCTAAACACCGACCCGGCTGGCATTTATCCGCAAATGGACGAACGCTCCCGTGCCTGCTATCGCGCCCGTTTGGCCAAGATTGCACGAAAGCGCGGGATGTCGGAAGGCAAGGTGGCGGAACTGGCGATCTCGTTGGCGCAAAGCGGCGATTCGCCCCGTACCCGTCACGTCGGCTACTACATTTTGGAACAGGAGCTGGATTGCCCACGTCCACATACGAGGGGCAAAGTCTATCTGGCTGCCCTGTGGATTGCACCGCTCGCACTGTCCCTTGCCCTGTCCTCTTGGATGGGGGCTTTGTGGGCGGCTCTGCCGATCTATCTTCCCCTTTGGGAAGCGCTCCGCCCCATCCTGGACTATTTCTTTATGAAAGGCGTACCGGTCACGCAGATGCCGCGCCTTGAATTGGACGGTGTGATTCCCGAAAACGCGGGAACACTCGCCGTGGTATCCGTTCTGCTTTCCTCCACACAAAAGATTGGCCCGTTCATGCGCAAACTTGAACAGTTTTACATGGCCAACGGACGTGGCAATATCCAGTTCGGCATTCTGGCCGACCTGAAAGAAGCGCGCCTGCCCGAACGTCCGGAGGATAAGGCGGTCATCACTTCCGCCATGCGTGCAATTGCCAAACTCAATCAGAAATACGGACGGCATTTTTGCCTATTTCTGCGCACGCGCCGTTTTTGCGAAACCCAAGGAAATTTCACAGGGTGGGAACGGAAACGCGGCGCTATCCTTGAACTGGTGCGCTTCATCAAAGGTGAAAAAACGTCCATCGTAACGGTGGAAGGCGATTTGGCGCGTGTCCGGCAGGTCAAATACCTGATCGCACTGGATGCCGACACCGGCCTGGTTATGGACAGCGCGGCGGAAATGGTTTCCGTGGCCATGCACCCGCTCAACGCACCGGAAATCGATGCCGCACGCGGAACCGTCACACGGGGATACGGCATCCTCGCACCGCGCATCGGCGTCGATTTGGAATCGGCGGGCAGCACCGCATTCTCCCGCGTGATGGCAGGGTGCGGCGGTGTGACGGCTTATGACAATGCGGCGGGAGATATTTATCAGGATCTGTTTGGGGAAGGCATTTTCGCGGGAAAAGGACTCATCCATGTTGATGCGTTCTATCAACTGGCGGGCGGCGCACTGCCGGAAAACCGCATCCTCAGCCATGACATCCTTGAAGGTTGTTTTCTGCGCGCCGGGTTTCTGTCCGACGTAGAACTCACCGATGGTTTTCCCGCCCAGCCGGACGCCTGGTTTTCCCGCCTGCACCGCTGGATACGCGGTGATTGGCAGAACATCGACTTTCTCCACCGCCGCATTCCCTCCGCGGACGGAACGCGGCGCAATTCCCCGTTGGATGGGTTATGCCGTTTTAAATTGTGGGATAATCTGCGCCGCTCACTCACACCGGTGCTGGCTTTCGTCTGTCTGGTTCTGGCAGCGTTCTCTCCACTTCCGCTTGCGCTGCTACTCATCACGGCCGCGGTGCTATCGGTAGCGGGCGCGGGATTGTGGAATGCTCTGCTGACCGTGCTGGCAGGCGGACCTTCCATGCTCTCACGGAAGTATCACTGCAAAGTGATGCCGCAGGCGGTCAATGCACTGGCACAGGGTGCTCTCGGCTATTTGTTCCTACCTGCCCATGCATGGACGGCACTCGATGCCATCTGCCGTGCGCTCCATCGCCGACACACCGGCAAAGGGCTGCTGGCATGGACGACCTCTGCGGAAACCGAGGCTCGCACCGACCACAGTGCGGGTTTCTGGCATTTCTGGCCCGCCATGGCAGTCGGACTGCTTTTTCTGTTCAACGCTCCCTCGCCCGCCGCGCGTATCGCGGGTGCGTTTTTCATTGTCACACCATTGATTGCCTGGCTTTCCGGACGCTCCGCACGCCCGGCTGACGACAGCCTGCGCCCGGCAGACAAAGAGGCACTGCGCTCTTATACGGCGGCCATGTGGCGCTACTATGAAGATTTTGCGGGGGCAAACGAACATTTTCTGCCGCCCGACAATGTTCAGGAGGCCCCGGTGCACGCCATTGCGCATCGCACTTCGCCCACCAATATTGGGCTGGGCCTGCTCGCCACACTGGCGGCACGGGATCTTGGGTTGATCGACGGGGAAACTTTATTGCACCGTGTGGACGGCGTCATATCCACCATGGAGCGACTGCAAAAATGGAACGGGCATCTTTATAATTGGTACGACACCCGCACGCTTGCACCATTGCACCCGGCGTATATCTCCACAGTAGACAGCGGCAATCTGCTCTGCTGCCTGACGGCGCTCTACGAGGGACTGAGCGATTATGCCGCCGAAGCGCCGTTCACCCCGCTGCGTGCGCGCATCCGCCGACTGATGGATGACACCGATCTGGCAGCGCTTTACAACAAGCGCCGCAAGCTGTTCCACATCGGGTACGATTTGGAAGAAAACAAACTAAGCGATATCTACTATGATCTGCTGATGAGTGAAGCGCGGCTTGCCAGCTATTATGCCGTAGCCAAACGCATTGTGCCCAAACGCCACTGGGGAACGCTGGGGCGCACCCTCACCCGGCAGAACGGGTACACCGGCCCGGTATCCTGGACAGGCACGATGTTTGAATACCTGATGCCGCATCTGCTGCTGCCGGTCTATGAGGATTCCCTTTCCGCCGAAACGCTGAAATTCGTTCTCTTCTGCCAGAAGCGCCGCGTGCGAAAGCACGGTGTGCCGTGGGGAATCTCTGAAAGCGGATTCTATGCGTTTGACGCGGCTCTCCACTATCAATATGAAGCGCACGGCGTGCAAAAACTGGCGCTCAAACGCGGGATGGACAACGACCTGGTCGTTTCACCTTACTCCACATTCCTCGCGCTGCCATTTGATGTGCAGGACAGCCTGCGCAACCTTGAACATCTGGAAAAGCTGGGTATGTACGGGCGCTGCGGTTTTTTTGAGGCAATCGACTTTACTGCAACGCGTACCAATGGACGCAGCGCCATCGTCAAAAGTTATATGGCACATCATGTGGGGATGAGCATGGTCGCCTGCGCCAACGCGCTGCTCGGCGGCGTGATGCAGGAGCGTTTTTTACGCAACAGCAGTATGCGCGCCGCACAGGATTTGTTGCAGGAGAAAATCCCATCCGGTGCGGTGGTATTTAACGATATCCCTCGCCGGGAGGTTCCCGACAAGCCCGGGCGCGGGCCATTCGTGCGGGAGGAATTCGAGCAAGTCAGCCCCGCCACGCCGCGTGTCCATACCATCGCCAACGGCGAATACACGCTGGTTCTGACAGACTGCGGGGCATCCTTTTCCCTGTTTCGGGGGATCGATCTCACCAAACGATGTGACGATCTGCTGCGCCGGCCCACCGGTATTTTTGTGTTGGCACGGGCAGGCAAGGAAACTTTGAGCGCAACCGCCGCGCCGTTCTATGTGCAAAAGAGCACGGTCAAGCGCACCGCCGCGTTTTTGCCGGACGGAGCGCTTTATACCGTAGAGGGCGCGTTCTGGGGGCTTACCATGCACGTCTGCCTGCACGGGCAGGCACCTTGTGAAGCGCGTAAGCTGGAACTGTCCAATTTTTCCGCCCACACGATCCGTGCCGACCTGCTCATTTATCTGGAACCGCTGCTCGCCAAGACAGCGGACGAGGCCGCCCATCCGGCTTTCTCCCGGTTGTTTCTGCGCGCGGCCTATCGAGAGGACACGCGCGTTCTGTTGTTTGCTCGCCGCCCGCGCGGAAATGAACTGCCCGCGTTTCTCGCTATTGGCTTCGCGGAGCTGGACGTGCCGTTTACCTTTGAACTGGACCGCACGGCATTGCTGACACGACCGGATGGTATCACCTCCCTGCCGGGCGCGTTTGACGTGCCTTTCTCACACAAAACAGGCGCGGTGCCGGACGCATCTGCCGCCCTGCGCCTGCGCCTGCCGGTACCCGCGCACGGTAAAAAAAGCGTCACACTGCTGCTGGTCGCCGCCAACACCGAAGAGGAGGCCGAAGCCCGCCTGATCGAAGCGCGGCGCGAGGGATTCCACGGCATTCTGCGCGGCGCGGCAGGGAAAAACGGCAGCGGCATCGAGTCCCGGCTTGCCGCACTTATCCTGCCGCAAATTCTGTTTCCGGTGGGCGACGGCGATCATCGTGCGGAAGCGAAGTCACAGAACCGCATGGGGCAGCCGGGTTTGTGGAGCGTAGGCGTTTCGGGCGACCTGCCGCTCATCCTGTTCCCATTTGACGGCGCAAACGAACAGCTTGATGCTTACGTGCGCACCCACCGGGTTCTGCGCCTGCAAGGCATTGCCTGCGATCTGGTCATCACCTATCGAGAGGGCGGCGACTACGCCCGCTCACAGGCTGATGGAATCAATGCCATCTTAAAGGCCTGTGGCAGCGACTACCTCATCGGCGCACGCGGCGGCGTGCATCCCATCAACCTGAACCACCACCCTGAGGAAATTCATCTCCTGCTGCGTGCGGTGGCCTGCCATATCGCGCACCCGTCCGCCAAACCCACGTTCCTGCCATACACCGCCGCGGAACTGCTCGCGCCCAAACCGGCAGATGGCGAAGCATGGACATTTCCGTTTTATGCGGGTGGGTTCATCAACAGTGACATCTGTATCCCGCACGGGAAAGAACGGCCGCCCGCGCCGTGGTGCCACATCCTTGCCAACCGTACCTTCGGCACACTGGTCTCTGACCGCGCGTTGGGTTATACCTGGGCAATCAACGCACACGAAAACAAACTGACCCCCTGGCTGAATGACCCTGTGAGTGACAACCGCGGCGAACTGCTCCTGCTGCGTATGGGACGGCGGATTTATGACCTCTGTGCCAATGCGCGTGTCACCTTTACCAACGGCGAAGCGCGTTATGCCTGTGAAGCCGCGCAGATTGCCTGTACGGTGCATGTGCGGGTACCGGGCAATCTCATGGCAAAGGTTCTGACAGTGGAACTGCACAACACGGCAGGACAGACATTGCCGTATGAAGCAGCCTATTACACCGAACCAGTCTGCGGGGTGCATCTGGGCGTACGCCGCTATTTGTCGGTTCGGCGGGAGGCGGACGCCGTGCTGCTGACCAATCCGTGGGCAGTGATTACCGGCAATGGTTTTTTGGCGGCGCAGGGAGAAAGCACTTTGCTGACCGGACGCGCGGCATTTCTTTCCGGCGATTGGGCAGGAAAGGAGGAAGATTCTCCCGACCCGTGTGCAACACTGATACAGCATGGCGAACTGGCTCCGGGGGAACACAAAACGCTGCTCTTTACACTGGGGTGGAGCGCGAATGAACACGCCGCCCTGCAAATGGCACGTCTTGCATTGCAATGGCCGCAAAGTGCGTCCGCAGAGCCTGCTCTCGGGGAACCCATCCCCCAGCCCGTCCCGGTGACGGTTTCCGCACGGATGGAAGCCGCCGCTCCACTCGCACCTGTTTCGCTCCAAACCGACATAGCGGATGCACCGCCTGACAAAAACAATGTATCCTCGGGAACTCTTGCTGAAAAACGGCCAGTCTATCGGGGACAACTGCCCTATACGGACGATACCATCGAAGTGGAAACGCCGGACAAACCGCTCAACTATTTGCTGTCCGTGCTGCGGCGGCAATTTCTCTCGTCCCGCATTCTGGGCCGCACCGGCTTCTACCAATGCGGCGGTGCATGGGGCTTTCGCGACCAGCTACAGGACTGCGGCGCGGCGCTTTTGCTGGACCCGCAATTGGTAAAATCGCATATTTATCGCTGTGCCGCACACCAGTTCCGTGCGGGTGATGTCATGCATTGGTGGCACCAACTGCCCCCGCGCGACGGTGGTGCACGCGGGGTGCGCACCCGTATTTCAGACGATTTGCTTTGGCTGCCGCTCACCGTCTGCGACTATTTGGAGAAAACGGGAGACGACTCTATTCTGACCACCATGATACACTATCTGGACGGACCGGAACTGGAGCCCGCGGAAAGCGACCGCTATTTCGCCCCCAACCGCTCTGACGAACAAGATACCGTCTATGGACATTGTGTGCGCGCCATCGAACGCGCCTCCACGTCTGGAGAGCACGGGCTGCCGCTGTTTGGTGCGGGTGACTGGAACGACGGCATGAATCTGGTTGGCGCGGGCGGCAAAGGGGAAAGCGTCTGGCTGGCCTTGTTCCTCGTGCATGTGCTTGACCGGTTTACCCCCATTTGCCGTGGTATGCACGACGACGCGCGGGCAGAGGCTTACGCAGACCGGGCGCGCGCCTTGCGTGAAGCGGTAGACGCGCACTGCTGGGACGGCGCATGGTATCTGCGTGGGTTTTACGACGACGGTTCGCCACTGGGCGGTAAAGACTGCGATGAATGCCGTATCGACATTCTGCCGCAGGCGTTCGCCGCCCTTGCGGGGATGCCGGATGCGAACAGGAGGCGGCAGGCACTGGACTCCATGCTGGAGTATCTGGCAGACGGCCGCCTGCAATTGGTCAAACTGTTCACGCCTCCGTTTGACCATGGCGCGCACAATCCCGGTTATATCCGCTCCTACCCGCCGGGCATTCGGGAAAACGGCGGACAATATACCCACAGCGCGGTCTGGGCGGCATCGGGCCTGCTGGCTGACGGACGCCCGGATGACGCATGGCGTATTTTACAATGGTTCAATCCCATCAACCGCGCGACCGATGCGGCACAAGCCAACCGTTATCGTCTGGAGCCATATGCGATGGCCGGCGATATTGCATCCAATCCTGCCATTGAAGGACGCGGTGGCTGGAGCTTATACACGGGCGCGGCGGGCTGGTATTACCGCGTGGTGTTGGAGCAGCTGCTCGGTCTGCACATCCACGCCCATGAACTGCTTATTACGCCTTCCCTGCCGTCAGATTGGGATGGATTCTCCGCTCATCTGCACTTGCACGGGAGTGATATCACCCTGCACGTGGAAAAGGAAGGCGAACGCGGCCTGACGGTAGATGGAACAACGTCCTCCGCCATTCCATTGGACGGCGGGACGCATACGGCTCATTTGGGCATCTAACAAAAAGCGCACGGACGCAGACGCGTTCCGTGCGCTTTTTTGTTGATGAGGTGATTCTTATTGCACCGTTATCTTTTGGGTTTTGCGGTCTGTAAACAAACCAAAAACAGACGTAACCATCAAAATGATCGCCGCAATGCCAAGCACATTGCGGAAAGCCCCTACCATTTTGTCATCTCTCTCGTTGTTGACGCGCGTCATGACTTGCCGGAAGCTGTCGCTCTCTTTGAGTAACTGTGCCTTTACCAACAGCTGTGCATCCGCAGGAGACTTCGCCTGACGCAGAAGCGCGGCGTCCGGATGTGCGGCCTGCGCGATCACAGCGCTTTTCACGTCGGTTTCTAGTTTTGTTTGCAGGGTTTTCAGTTTATCGGTATCCGAAGTTTGGAAGATGTCCTGCAAATCCTTTTTTGCAACCGTTTTTACGGAATCGGAAATAGACATCCGATCAATATCCAGCAGCGCGTCATGCTTGAGGTCGGTCTTTGCATTTGCCACATTTGTATCCAGCAAACTAACCAGCAAGGCAATGCCAATACAGGTGCCAATCTGTCTGGCGGCGTTCACGATCCCTGAACCAAATCCACTTTTTTCATGCGGCAGATGCTTAATAGACGATACAATGGTCTGGCAGGCAAATCCCATACCAACCCCAGCCACGACCATATCTGCAATCATCACATGCTTGGCGGTATGGATACCGACGCGCGAAAGCAGAAAACAACCGACGCCCATCAGCAGCACACCTAAAAAGTTGACCGGTCGGGCGCTCCATTTACTGGTGATCAGGCTGCCAAGCGGCATCGCAATAATGACGGTTAACGACGCAAACATAACAATAAAGGCTGCGTCCAGCGCCTTGTATTGCCGCACATTCTGTAAGAAATAGTTAAAGATGATTGAGGACCCGACCAGCCCAAACCCCGTCAGCATATAGCATACCGAGGACATGGTGAACGTCATCTCTTTAAAAAGACCCAACTCGATCATCGGTGCTTTTACGTTTCGTTCCACAACGAAAAACAAAACCGTACTCGCAGCGGCGCCAATGAACATCCCGATTATGCCGACGGATTGCCATCCGTAATCGTTGCCTTTCAGCAGCGCAAACGACAGTAGGAAAATCGCGGCACTTAACAACAAGATGCCCCACACATCTACTTTCTTGGAAACCGTGTGGTCATAAGATTCATCGGTGCAAGCAGCAACCAGCAGGAATGCCAGAACAGCAAACGGCACATTCACAAAAAAGATGGTGCGCCATCCACCGTATTGAATCAGTACACCACCCAACGGAGGGCCTCCCGCCGCCGCTAAACCAGTGACAGCCCCGATCACGCTGGCCATCGACGCCATTTTGGATTTTCCAAACAGTTCGATTACCATAGGAATAACTACCGGCGTGATAATTGCGCCGCCTAACCCTTGAAACAGGCGCAAGGCGATGAGTGACATCAACGAATTAGAAACACCGCACAGCGCCGACGCCACCCCGAATATCACCAAGCCAATCAGCATCATCTTTTTCCGGCCAAATTGGTCCGCAAGCTTGGATGCCGTAATCATAAAGACCGCCAGAGCCATGATGTAAATGGTGGTAATCCATGCCGTATCGCTCAGGGATGTGTGAAAATAGGTCGTGATATCCGGCAGCGCGATATTGACGATTGTCCCATCAATCACCCCCATAAAGGTTGCGATAATCAGCGCTGCAAATCCCAGTATCTTTCGTATACCGCCTTTGCTTTGTTCTGCGGATTTAATCCTTACCTGATCCATATGATATTCTCCCTCTCATACACGAAGTATTATTCATGTTCTTCAGTTGAGATTGTACGCCTTATCAAACTTTTTGTCAATACAAAAACAAACAGGATTATTCGTGTTATTGACTTCTTCTTTGTTTGCTTTTATAATAAGGCCAAGGGAGGGATCTCTATGCCCGGCAGCAACGCCATTCGTATGCCCCGTCAAAAGCGGAGCATTGAGAAAAAAGAGCGCATTCTTTCCGCCGCATACGCTTTATTTTGCGAAAAAGGCTATTATCGCACCAGCACACCGGAAATTGCGGAGCGCGCACAGGTATCCACGGGTTGCCTGTATTCGTATTTTACCGACAAACACATGATTTTCATGGAATTACTGGGACGATGTCAGCAGGAATTTGGCACCTTAACAAACATGTTTCAAAAGAAATTGCAGCATTCCTTTATTGATTTTCAAGAATATTTCCGTTCTTATTTTGTTCAGATGATTGATATCCACATTAAATATAAGAACTTTTTTCTGGAAATGACCGCCCTATACCACAGCGACGCAGAAATACAGTTCCACTTGGATCAAAACAAGGAACAAATTCAAGATACTTTGCTCCGTCTCATGCGGCAATCCACCGATTTATTTCATGTGCACGATATTGAGGCGGCAGCGATTGTACTCTATGAAATGATTGACGCCTTTATCGATCGGGTTGCATTTTATGAAAATAAAATCGATCAAGAGCGCATTATCAAAGAAGGATTGCGTGCAGTTTATCGGTATTTAGATATCGCAGACTGACCAACCACCAAAAAGCCCCCGCGCAGGAAACACTCCTGTACGGGGGCTTTTTGGCGAACCAATGACATCCTATATGAATGAGATGCCGGCTTTATTCCACAGTGACTGATTTGGCAAGGTTGCGCGGCTGGTCAATGTCGCACCCGCGTTCTTTAGCCATGTGATAAGCAAACAGCTGAAGCGGCACCACAGACAACGACGGCATGAACCATTCCGAAACCTCGGGCAGGGCCATCACATGGTCGGCCACATCCGCTGTCACATCCTTCCCTTTTCGGCAAAGCAACAAAACCTCGGCGCCGCGCGCTTTTACTTCTCTAATATTGCTCACAGTCTTTCCAAACAGGTTGCTTTGTGTTGCCAGCGCAATCACCGGCGTATGCTCTACAATCAGCGAGATTGTACCATGTTTAAGCTCGCCGGCCGCATAGGCTTCGCTTTCCACATAAGAAACCTCTTTGAGTTTGAGCGCGCCCTCCATGCACGACGGATAGTCTACACCACGCCCGATGAAAAACGCCATGTCCGCTTTGGCATATGCCTCCGCCGCCGCTTTGCATTGCGCGTCCAATTTGAGCGCTTCTTCTACTGCGTCGGGCAGCTTTTGCAAATCGGCGCAGAGCAGACGTGCCTCCTGTGTGCTGAGCCGGTCATGATCAACGGCTAGCTGCACGGCCAGCAAATCAAGCATTGCCAACTGCACGGAATACGCTTTCGTGGAAGCCACCGCAATTTCCGGTCCTGCCCAAGTATACAGCACGCAGTCAGCTTCACGTGCAATAGAAGACCCCACCACATTGACAACCGCCAAGGTCCGAATACCTTTCTGTTTTGCCAAGCGCAGCGCCGCAAGCGTGTCCGCCGTTTCTCCAGATTGCGATATCATAACAACCAAATCGTTTTTCCCAATAATGGGGTCGCCATAGCGAAATTCAGAGGCAATATGCACATCGACCGGTATCCTTGCAAACTTTTCTATTACAGCACGTCCCGCCAAACCCGCGTGCATGGCAGTTCCACACGCAACGACGTGCACGCGCTCCACATGGGACAAATTGCCGCACCCCAGAGAAGGCAGACCATTGAGAATGCGTGGATTGATTGTGGCACGCAATGCCTTCGGCTGCTCGTAGATCTCTTTGAGCATAAAATGCGCGAATCCGCCCTTTTCGGCAGCGGCAATATCGAATGTCGCTGTTTGTTTCTCTTTCTCGACTATCTCACCGGAGAGTGAATGGAACGTAATGCCCTTCATCGTGATTTCTGCAATCTCATTTTCACCCAACAAATAGTAGTCGCGTGTGTATTTCAGAATTGCCGGAATATCAGATGCAATA
Organism: Ethanoligenens sp.; assembly: GCF_047718355.1. Lineage (NCBI taxonomy): Bacteria > Bacillati > Bacillota > Clostridia > Eubacteriales > Oscillospiraceae > Ethanoligenens > Ethanoligenens sp. The sequence goes on along the minus strand of NZ_JBDNLG010000008.1, from coordinate 867 downwards.
AAATTCTCACCTTTACCAGCTCCCACAATAAGCGGACTATCTTTGCGCACTGCATAGATGCGCTCTGGGAAATCCGTAAAAAGCATCCCCAACGCATAAGAACCACATGTGTGACCCAGCGCCTCTGCGATGGCTTTTACCGGATCGCCATGATAGCAAAAATCAATCAACTTGGCCATGACTTCCGTATCGGTATCCGAAACAAACGTGTAGCCCTTTGTTTTGAGCATCTCTTTCAAGTGCAGATAATTTTCAATAATCCCGTTATGTACAATAGTCACTTTTTTTGCAGAATGAGGATGTGCATTTACATCAGAGGGACTGCCATGTGTTGCCCAGCGCGTATGGCCGATGCCACATACCCCTTGCGGTGTTCCTTCTTTCTTTAATTTGCCCTTTAACGCGGAAAGGTGACCCTTCGCTTTAACAACTTTGATTTTACCCTGCTCAAAAATGGCAACACCCGCCGAGTCATACCCACGGTATTCCAATTTTCCAAGCTCATCAAGCAAAACCTCTGCTGAATCTTTTTCTCCTACATATCCCACAATGCCACACATAGGACGAACCCTCCAATCACCCACTGTTCAATAAACAGTGGCCACATCAAAATGACAACTCAATTTATATGATCAAATGTTTGCCTTTTTCGCGTTTGCCTGTGTGTTTCACAGGCAAATCATAACCATCATATCATTTCTACTTCTACATCATACCCGCTCTCACTGTATTGTCAAGGTCTCACCATATCTTATATTTATTTTTATATGCACAAACAAAAGCGAAACAGTTATTACTAACTGTTTCGCTTTTGTTTGTGTCGGCACCGACCTATTTTCCCAGGAAGCTGCCCTCCAAGTATCTTCG